>VBON01000150.1 GCA_005877525.1 Nitrospirota bacterium | reverse complement strand
GAAAAGGATACTTGCGGACTTCCGCCAGATATCGCCGGAGCGGATCGTACGGGGCAAGGGTTTTATCCTCTTCTTCCGGGAGGGGTTTGGTGTCCTCAATCTCTGCGACCGGGATACCATCCAAGGGGAGATCTTCCTCCTCTGGGAGGATTTCTGGTTCCTCAATATCGGGCGTGTTGCGGGGCGTGTCTTCCATTATGCGTCGGCGCACTCCGTAGCAGTGCAGTCTTGGCTGCACCGTGTTTTTATTATGGCTCATTATAGCGGCTCGCTTTTTAGAAACCAAACGAGCCGCTACAGGCT
>VBON01000149.1 GCA_005877525.1 Nitrospirota bacterium | reverse complement strand
GCTTGACGAGTATGCTTCTGACTACCCTGCCCTTGGCCTGGGCCTGGCTATACGGGACATCATTTTCCGAAATGATCGTTCTTGGCTTGTTCCTCGGCATCGCGGGAGCCAGCTTTGCCGTCGCCTTGCCGCTCGCCAGCCGGGCCTATCCCATCGAGCACCAAGGCCTCGCCATGGGCATTGCCGGATCGGGGAACAGCGGAGCAATTTTGAGCATCGCGCTCGCACCGTTGCTCGCAGAAAGCATGGGATGGCACGCGGTCTTTGGCCTTATGCTGCCTATCGTGATCGTTATTGCCTGTGCCTACTGGTACCTGGCAAAGGACCATCCATTGCCGGCACCCCTTGTGACCCGGCGGAATCTCCGACGTCTGCTGCGTGAACCCGATACCTATTGGTTCTGCTTGCTCTACTCGATCACATTTGGCGGTTTCGTGGGGTTTAGTAGCTACCTGAGCATCTTTTTCTTCGATCAGTATGGGCTCTCCCGCCTAGAGGCAGGGTGGGCGGCCGCCGCGTGCGCGCTTGCAGGTAGCTTTTTCCGACCCGTGGGGGGCTTCATCGCAGACCATTTCGGGGGTCTTCGGGTACTATCCGTGCTCTATCCATTGATCGCTGTTCTCTCTGGAGCGATCGGAGTATTGCTACCCTTTCACTTGGCGTTTCTGATGGTCTTGCTCACCATGTCGTGCCTAGGGATCGGCAATGGCGTTATTTTTCAAGTCGTGCCGCAGCGGTTCAGGCCGGAGATCGGCACGATATCAGGATTGATCGGCGCAGCGGGAGGGTTGGGCGGTTTCTTTTTACCGTCCGCGTTAGGCCTCTTTAAGGACCTGACGGGAACCTTCCTGACTGGCTTTGCCGCCTATGCCATCGTGTGTGCTCTGATGACGCCCGCAATCCAAATTTTTCGCCGCTCTGCAGGCGTTCGTGACGACGCCGGCATTTGACAGCACAACATGGTATCTCTATAGTAGATCAGGAATTTTAAGGGGTTACGAGTGGACTGCTCTATCACATTTGATAGCATCGAAGACGCCATTGCGGACATTGCCCATGGCCGCATGGTGATCCTCGTGGACGACGAGGATCGCGAAAACGAAGGCGATCTCGTCATGGCCGCCGAGAAAGTCACCCCGGAAGCCATTAATTTCATGGCTACTCACGGACGTGGACTTATCTGCCTGGCCTTGTCTCCAGAGCGGGTGGAGGAACTTCAGCTTCCGCTGATGGTGAACGAGAACACGGCCGCCTTCGGTACGGCGTTCACGGTCTCCATCGATGCGCGCAAAGGCATCACGACAGGAATTTCTGCCAAAGACCGGGCCGTGACGATTCTCACTGCGGTCGATCCCAAAACCAAGCCGGCCGATCTCGCGCGCCCCGGCCATCTCTTTCCCCTTCGCGCCGATAAAGGCGGCGTGTTGAAGCGCGCCGGCCAAACCGAAGGCTCCGTCGACCTCGCGCGGCTTGCCGGCCTGCGGCCCGCGGGAGTGATCTGCGAGATTATGAATGAAGACGGCACAATGGCCCGGGTCCCGCAGCTCCAGTTGATCGCCAAGCGACATCGGCTGAAGCTGGTGACGATCAAGGCCCTGATCGAATACCGTATGCAGCGCGAGACCTTTGTGCGCGAAGTTACCCAGGCGAAACTGCCGACGATCTTCGGCAACTTTGTGGCGCATGTGTATGACAACGAATTGGATCATGGCGCCCACGTCGCGCTCGTCAAGGGCAAGATCAACCCGAAGGACGAAGTCCTTGTACGCGTGCACTCCGGCTGCCTCACCGCAGATGTCTTGGGGTCATTGCGCTGCGACTGCCGGGAACAACTTCACGGCGCGATGCAGATGATAGAGAAGGCTGGCCAGGGTGTGGTGTTATATCTGAATCAGGAAGGGCGCGGTATCGGATTGCTCAATAAGTTTCGCGCCTACAAGCTTCAGGACGAGGGTCAGGATACGGTAGAAGCGAATCTGGCGCTGGGCTTTAAGTCGGATCTCCGCGACTACGGTATCGGCGCGCAAATCCTGGTCGCGTTGGGATTGCACAAGATCCGTCTGATTACCAACAACCCGCGAAAGATCGTCGGGGTGGAGGGTTATGGGTTGCAGGTGGTGGAGCGGGTGCCGATCGAGATCGCACCGCAGGCCAGTAACGTTCGTTACCTTCAGACCAAGAAAGCCAAACTCGGCCATTTGCTCGACAAGGTCTAAACCTAAATTGTTCGTTCCGGCGACCGAACGCTTTCACACGGTCCGTGGTACTAATTAAATGAGCCGGACAAGATCACCTGCAAAATCATACGGAACTTTAGCCCTATTTGCCGCCGTCGCCTTTTCACAGCGATGGCTACAATAATTGATGGCAGCGGCTCCGCCGCGAGCCTCAGATTTGCCGTCGTTCAAAGCCGTTTTAATGAGACCGTGACGAAACGGCTCCTGGAGGGCGCCCTGGAAGCCTTGCGCGCCGGCGGGGCGAAAGACGATGCGATTGAGGTGGTCGCGGTTCCCGGCGCCTTTGAGATCCCATTGATCGCTGCTCGGTTGGCCAAGACCCGCCGCTATGACGCGGTGGTGTGTCTGGGTGCGGTGATTCGTGGACAAACTCCGCACTTTGAATATATCAGCGCCGCTGTCAGCCTGGGGATCGCGCGCGTCGCATACGACTATGGGGTTCCGGTCATCTTCGGTATCCTCACGACGAACACTGAAGAAGAGGCCGAGGCCCGGTCTGGTGGCGCGGCTGCCGATGATCGCTGTAACAGAGGCTATGAGGCGGGTAGGGCGGCCATCGAAATGGGGAATCTGATGAAAAGGTTAGACACCGTGCGTGGCGAGCCTA
>VBON01000148.1 GCA_005877525.1 Nitrospirota bacterium | reverse complement strand
CATGACGGCGGCGCGCCAAGCTTTGGACCATGTCATTCGACACGGTCAGTCGGCGCTAGGACCGCGAGGTGAAATGATCTTTTATGCCGGTGCCGCCGACGCCATGACCCGGGCCGGCGTTCGCCTGCTGGCTCCGCTTCCGAACCCGCCGTCGCTACGGGACTTCATCGCGTTTGAGGAGCACATCGCGGCGACATCGAAGAAGCGAGGCCAGCCGATTCCTCCTGAATGGTACAAAGCGCCGGTCTATTACAAAGGAAACCACCGCACGATCATCGGTCCCGACCAGGATCTGCCCTGGCCGCTGGAGACAAGTAAGCTGGACTACGAACTGGAGCTTGCCTGTATCATCGGCCGCGAAGGCCGGGATGTCTCGGAGCGGGAGGCGTCGGGGTACATCGCCGGCTACACGATCATGAATGACTTCAGCGCGCGCGACGTGCAATTCCAGGAAATGGCCTGCCGGCTCGGCCCCGCCAAGGGCAAAGACTTTGGAACGGCCATCGGCCCCTGCCTTGTCACGCCGGACGAAATTCCGGATCTCAATGCCTTGGTCATGGTAGCGCGGGTGAACGGCGAAGTCTGGTCCCAGGGCCGCTTCGGATCGATCCACTGGTCGTTTCCGCAGATGATTGCGCACGTCTCGCGAGGCGAGACCATTTATCCCGGCGATCTCTTCGGCTCGGGAACCGTCGGCGGAGGATGCGGGCTTGAGATGGACCGATATCTGAAACCTGGCGACGTGGTTGAGTTGGAGATCCAACCTATCGGCGTGTTGCGAACTCGGGTTGTGAAGCAAAAGGAGGGGCCATGACTGTCAAGTTGTCGGAAGGCCGGGGTCTAACCGAGCTGGTGGAATCGCATCGCAAGCTCTATGACAGCGCGCTAATCGACACCAAGCTGAATGCGATTATCCGGGATGCGCCGCAGTCCAAGCTCTCCGACTGGGACGTGCATCGCATATTGCGCACTTCGCGGTCTGTCTTCTTCAATAGCCACGTGGAAGTTGTCTCAGGGCATCATACCGCGACCTATTTGCGGTTCGAGTCCATCGCGGCATTTCCCCAATTGATCCGGTTAATCGCCCGGGATATGGCGGACTGGGTCCTGCGACGCTGCCCCAATGGGGAGCTCGAAGGAATCGTCGCGACGGCGTCAGCCGCGGAAGTTCTGGCGGAGGCCGTCGCAGATGTGGTCCGAGAGCATCAGCGCCTGAGCGTCGTACTCACCCCGTTCGATCACGAAACCGGCAAGATCGGGACTGAAATCGCGACGGGATCTGTCCGACCCGGCGACCGGTTCCTCGTGTTGAATGATGTGACGACCCGAGGGAACTGCGTGAACAAACTGGCCAAGGTCGTCACAGATCATGAGGGCGTCGTCGAGGGCATGCTGGTATTTGCGCGGCGGGACAGCGGGCAATTTCCGCTGGTGAACGAACTAACGGAACAATTTCCGTTCTACTACACCGCCGATCTGGAGATGCCGCAGTGGGAACCGGAACACTGTGCGCTCTGCAAGACGGACAAGCCGCTGGTTTCATGGAAGGACATGCCGGAGATTTGATTTGGTCTCTTCGCCCCTCCTTTGTAAGGAGGGTAGGGGAGGTAGAGCAGATCTCTACCCCACCTAGCCTCCCCTTACAAAGGGGGGAGCATTAGGAGGTTAGGATGGAGAGTTCGAGCGGCATCAAGCGGGCCGATTTCCTGCAGATGTATTACTATCTGCGTCTCACACGGACGCTTGAAGACCGCATCACCGCCCTCTACCGCCAAGGGCGGATCGTGGGCGGTGTGTACACCAGCAACGGCATGGAGGCTATCTCGGTCGGCTACGCGTCCGCGCTGGAGCGCGATGATGTAATCGCGCCCTTCCATCGGGACATGGGCGCATTTCTCGTGCGGGGAATCACGCCAGGGGAAGTGATTGCCCAATATCTCGGGAAGCGCGGCGGGCCGACCAAGGGCAAGGACAGCAATGTCCATATCGGCGACCTGAAACGCGGCGTGATCGGCTTCGTGAGCCATCTCGCTGATAACCTCCCGGTCGCGACCGGTGTGGCGCTCGCGTTCAAAATGCGAGGCGAGTCCCGCGTGGTCATCACGAACACTGGTGACGGGGGCACAAGCCGCGGCGATTTCCATGAGGCGATGAATTTCGGGGCCGTGCGGCGGCTGCCGGTGGTCTTTTTCTGCAACAACAATCAATACGCCTACTCCACGCCCTTGAGCTTGCAGATGGCGATTCCGAACGTCGTTGACCGCGCACAGGCATACGGGATGCCGGGCGAGATCGTCGACGGCAACGACGTCGCGGCCGTCTATGAGGCGGCCCGCCGGGCGATTCAGCGCGCGCGCGCCGGCGAGGGGCCGACCTTCATTGAGTGCAAGACGATGCGCATGCACGGCCATTCGGAACACGACTCTGCCAAATACGTGCCGCGCGAGTTGCTGGAAGAATGGAAGGCCAAAGATCCAATCCTCAAAGCGGAGAAAATGCTGCGCGAGCTCGGGCATGCCGACGATGCGGTGTTCAAAGAAGTCGGCGAGCGGGTCAAGAAGGAAGTGGAGGCGGGCCT
>VBON01000161.1 GCA_005877525.1 Nitrospirota bacterium | reverse complement strand
GTGCGCGTGGAAAAGAGCCTGTACATCAGCAAGGCTGCGCAGGTGATCATGCCGTACCACAAAGCCATCGACAAGGCCAGCGAAACCCAGAAGGGCGGACGGCTGATCGGCACGACCGGGCGGGGGATCGGCCCGGCCTATGTGGACAAGATGGCGCGTATTGGGATTCGCATGGGCGATCTTCTAGATCCTCCATATTTCCGACAAAAACTCGAAGACAACATGGCCGAGACAAATGCCCTGCTCGAGGCCGTGTATCACGCCCCGGGATTTCAGGCCGAAAAGATCTTTCAGGAATATTTCAGCTATGCGGAACGGCTGCGCGACCTGATTGTGGATACCGGCATCCTGGTGCACCGGGCGGTCATGAAGGGCGAGACAGTCCTTCTGGAAGGCGCGCAGGGTACTCACCTCGATGTGGATCATGGCACCTATCCCTTCGTGACATCATCGAGCGCCACGGCGGGCGGCGCATGCACCGGCACCGGCATCGGGCCGACCGCGATCGATGCCGTCCTGGGTATCGCCAAAGCCTATACGACACGTGTAGGGAGCGGACCCTTCCCGACAGAACTAAAAAATGAAGTGGGAAGCACCCTCCAAGCGCAGGGCAATGAATTTGGGGCCACCACCGGACGTGCGCGTCGCTGCGGTTGGTATGATGCGGTCATGGTCCGGTATGCCGTCAGGGTGAACGGCCTTTCGTCATTAGCGGTGACCAAGTTGGACGTGCTCGACGGCCACCGTGAGATTCGAATTTGCGTAGGATATAAGATCGCGGGACGTAAAGTTTTAGAAATGCCGCAAGACGCTAAGGCCCTGGCCAGCGGCGAACCGATCTACGAATCCTGGCCCGGATGGACAGGCTCCACGACAGGGGCGAAGACGTACCGTGCGTTGCCCAAAGAGGCGCGCCGGTATCTCGCCCGGATTGAAGAATTGGCTGAGTGTCCTATCGATATCGTCTCCACCGGATCTAGCCGGGATGAGACGATCGTGCTCCGGAATCCGCTTCTGCGTCACCGCCGCCGGCCTGCTGCGCACAGCGCCTGAATCTCTTTTCACTTTCTCCGCAACTCGACATTGAAGGACCGAAAGCGGTGTGTTAGAGTCCCTCTTCCCGCGGTGAGCCGCTAGCTCAGTAGGTAGAGCATCGCCCTTTTAAGGCGAGGGCCCTGGGTTCGAGTCCCAGGCGGCTCACCAATCTCATCCGCCATGAAATGATCTCGCCCTGCCTCTGCCCCTATTTCTTCATCGGCGGCATCTCATCCGGCAACGGGACCTCGTAGAATTCATAGATGACAATGGCGGTATCGCGGCTCCCTAAATCCGGCCAGTTGTTTTTGTCAAACCCCGGGGCTTGCTTGAGATCTTTTTTGCTCACATCGAGGACGATGGCTTTTTGATCCTCAGTCAATTGAAGCGCTTCCCACGGAACCGCGAAGTACTTGTCGCCGAGGCCAAGGAATCCACCGAAATCGAGAACGACGTATTGGATGTCGCCGTCGCCGGGATTGATGACAAGATCTTTGACGTCCCCAAGTTTCTTGCCCTCTGTACTTTGAACTCGCTTTCCAATCAAATTACTCGCCTTGAGCACTCCGCTTTTGTCGCGTGCTTCAGACGGGTCTACTCCGACGGTGATCAAGAGCGCGGCGATAACAAGGCCGATTCCCAATGTTCGCATGTTAACCTCCTCAAGGTTTCTCTCCCCTTTTTGTCGCCCCTTATCCAGCTTCTTGGGCAGATGTTTGGCACACAGTCTATTTTCGCAAACTGTTTGCATGCATGGCAGTATTCATAAGTACTGGGCTAATAGGCTATATGGTAGAGGAAGGAGGTCTAGACGACCCAGATTGCAAAATCCTGAGCGTCGCGCAACACCTGATCGGTCACCCCGCCGCCGAAGATGTGTTTTATTCCCGACGACCCATGCCGCCCCATGACGATGGTTTCATACTTTCCGGCAGCGGCCTCCTCAAGAATATTTCTGGCGACGTCTTCCTCATGGCCGAACTTTAAAGCCACACGAGATGTGTCGAAGCCGGCCTTTTCCAGTGTCGCTTGGGCCTTTGTCAGAACGCGGCACTCCGATTCCCGTTCCGCACGGTACCAGGTATCCTGGTCATCCCGGAGTTGTGCGCCCAATCGTCCTTCGATGACGGGATTCTCCGATCCACCGTGCTCCATCAGCTTTCGCGGCATGGGCTTGAGCACGTGAAAAAGAGTGAGACTCACATCAGGCGTTTGGCGCAGGAGGGAGCCGACATAACTGACGGCTCGGTGGGAGTTCTCGGAATCGTCAACCGTGAGGAGAATTCGCATTACCGAGCTCCTTCCTGGCCAGCTTTCTTTTCCGAAGTATCCTCTCGCCGGCACACTATAGCTGTCAATACCTGTCAAGAGCACGGCCGAGCACCACGCGTGTGAGTCTTTGCCCAGTAACAGCACCACCATCATTACTTAAAGGTCACTTCGATTCCGGCTTGGATGTGAAAATCTCGAGAATCGCTGTTCAAGCCATAACCGGCCCCCAGCGCGACGACGGTCGTGCCGGACATCGCCCGGCGAAAGCCGAGTTCAACGACATCCTCAGTGCGACCCGCCAACGGCAACTGTTGGCGAAAATAGTCGGCAACGATCATGAGGCGTGCCGTCACGTGTTGGCTATAGCCGATAATAAGGCCGTAAAGATCCGGGCGCTCGTCCGGCATGCGGCCGCTGTGATGTGTCCACGCCAAATTAAGATGGATTTGTGGGCGGGCAATCCAGGTGCCGAGTGTTTTACTGGCCAACAATTTCAGAGTCGTGTCAACGCCCTGAGCGGCGTGCCCTGTCGGAAAGTCGCCTTCAATGGAGACTGCGAGAGCGGGCACCCAATAGGCTTCCGTTTGGAAATTCCAAAGAAGTTCGGCTTGAAGGTTTCCGCTTCCCGTTGTGTCGGCCATTCCCGTAAAGAAGGGGGCGGTGAGACGGATTTGCCATTTGGGAGCAAAGCCGTATTCCAGCCGAGGACTGAGGACAAACCGATGTCCGTGACTTAACCGTTCGTAACGGAAGAGGCCTTCAACATCCAGTTCTCTGTACTCTAATGGATAGGCATCTTCCACTTGCGTGGGAGAGCCCTTTTCAACCTCTTCGACATTCGACTCAACCGCCGCGATGACTCTAGACCAAGCACCTAGTAAGAAAAAGCCTAGGATCAGGGCAACGACAAGGCGATTCCTTGCGAAAGGGGACCGCCCCGTTGCGCGAGGCGGTCCAACCATCCTTATTGATCGACGACCAACTTGCCCGTTTGCGCGTCAACATAGACCTTGTGGGTATTTTTGGAGGGGTCAACGATTTCGACCTTGTAGACAGCCTGGCCCTTCTTCTTACCCATGTCGACCTCATAGGGCTTTCCCCCGGGGACGGTCGCTGTAGCGGTCTTGATGGCTTCTTCCATGGAGACCGTAGCCGTCAAGGCCAAATCTTTATCTGAAGCCCAGGCCGCACTCCCGAGACCAAGAATAAAGATCGCGATGAGCAACGGATACCGCATTCCGCACCTCCTGGATAGAGTTGTTTTCCGTGACAGCATTCCATCATTTAATGCCTCCGAAACCAATTCACCGAAAGGGTTAGGAAACCGACATTTGATCCAGTCTTCCCCCCTGATTTATATCTTGCGTCCCCGTGAGAGATCTTGTTAGGGGTCTCCCAATAGGGCTATTTGTGGGGGCTCACCTTTCATGAAAGGAAAAAACAATATGAACACCATCCTCCTCGTCATTTTGATCCTGCTTCTGCTCGGCGCGCTGCCCACGTGGCCGTACAGCGCGAGCTGGGGATATTACCCGAGCGGAGGGATCGGATTGATTCTGCTGATCGTTGTGATCCTGGCGGTACTCGGACGTATTTGACGGATGTGAGCCGGCAGGCGGACCTCCCAATAGGTCCGCCACTAGCCCTGCTCCGGGTCTGTCCCGGGAGTTTGACTTCCGCTCGCTGTCGAAGGGCTTGGCAACTTACTATTGATGCGTTGAAAAGAGTCCGTGCTGGTCTACACACCGCTCGATCACCGTCAGCAGTTCCTCGCGCGTGACCGGCTTGGTTAAATAATCCAAGACGCCTTGCTTCATTAAAGACGCTGCAAGTTCCACATCCGGATAACCCGTGAGCACGACGATGGGAACGGATGGATAGTGCTCGCGAAAATACGTGATGGCTTCCAGGCCGCTCGCTCTCGGCATTCGGATGTCGCAAAGAATAGTATCGATCATCACCGCGTCGGCATCGGCCTCCATGACCATGATGGCCTCGGCACCGTTCGAGACCTCCAGCACCTCATAGCCTGCTTTGGTCAAATTCAAACGAATCGGTTTTCGCACCTGCTCCTCATCCTCAACCATTAAGATTCGTCCCCGAGGTCTATGGCACTCCATCGTGAGCCTCCTTGCGGCCTAGCTTCATGACTGGAAGATGAACCGTGAACGTGGCTCCTTTGCCTTCCTCGCTATCGACGCTCACTGTGCCTTCGTACTTGGACACGATCTTAAAGACAATGCTCAGCCCCAAACCCGTGCCCACTCCAGGATCCTTTGTCGTAAAAAATGGATCGAAAATCCGTGTGAGATTTGCCTTTGGAATGCCGCTGCCGGTGTCAGACACGCTCGCCGCAATACGATCGGTATCCAGCCGTGTGGTGAGGGTGAGGCAACCATGACCAGCCATGGCTTGTGCGGCGTTACTAATCAGATTCACGAACACCTGATCGATCTCCGAGCGACGCACCCAGAGCGGAGGAAGCGCCGCAAAGTCCTTGACCACCTTGATATCCCCGAATTGCGGATTGCGGGCGACCATTTTGAGTGCCTCTATCAGGCGCTCGTTCAAGTCGATCTCCATCTTTTGATCTCCCGAAGCCGGTCGGGCGTAACAGGCAAAGCTACGCACCACCGCCGCGACATGCTTGGAATACTCCACAATGTCGTGGGCGTATTCCTTGATTTTCTCCGGATCGGTTTCTTCGAGAATGATCTCTGCCATCGCCAGGATCCCATACATGGGATTATTGATTTCATGGGCCATGCCGGAGACGAGCGTCCCGATGCTGGACAACTTCTCGGCTTGGATCAGCTGATCCTGAAGCTGCTTCTGCTCGGTGATGTCGGAGATAACGAGTCCGGTCTGCGCCTCGTCCGCACCATACAGGGCGACCGGGAACAGGCGATATTGATAGACTCTTTTATGAGTCTCGAATTCACCGTCATGCAGTGGATGCCCGGCAGGTGATCCGGAAGACGGCACATCAACGGTGAGCCGATTCCACTGGTCCGGCGGGATCGGCAGGACTTCGAAGAGTGAATGCCCCACCAGTGGACAGTTCTCGAAGCCAAAATGATGCGAGGCCACGGCATTGGCATAAATGATCTGGTGTTCACCGTTGACGATGAGAATGGAACTGGGAAGGCTCGCCAGGATTTTTTCGGTTTCGTGATAGGCGCGCCACAATGCCTGCTCTGCCTGTTTGCAGCCCTCTCTCTGTGCTGTCGCTCCCTGCGGGGGGAGCGGGATGCCGTATCGCATGGTAAAAAGTGGAGTCTCCATTTACGTATCCTTCCGCTGCGCATTGCGGGTGAAGTCAATAGCCTCTGAACGTGAGAGGTAGCAACGATTGTGCCAGTGAGCGATCTGAGGCGGAGAGGCGGATATCGTGAGAAGTAAGGAACTTATAGGGCGACTGACATCAGGAGCAGAAGGGTGCTGAGCTCTCCAATGTTCCAGTTCGGAGCGGACGGATGCGGATCTCTCTTATATTCGAATCGTATCGATAATCATCGGGAACGTATCTTAATCGATAAAATAGAAGAAGATAGAACCGCAAGGATTATGGAGACGAGGCAGGGACCGGTGACAGCCGTTTCCAAGTAAAGTCGCCGCCCCATTCTCCCGGCGGAATGATTTGTTGTCCGACGCGGGTGTACCACCATTTGCCTTCTGCGTGGGTGCGATCGGCCGAGAGCAGCACCTCAAATCCCCCTTCCCGGTCGTTGCCGGGTTGCTGCCAGGTGCCCTGCCAGCGGCCGTCGGCAAATGTGGTTGTGGTGATCTGCCCATTCTGCCAGGTGTACGTGCCGTTACCGACGCCGTCGAGCGTTGCCACATACGAGCGCTCTTCTTCCTGAATTTCCCAATTGCCGGAGAGATCGACCTTCTGCGTCGCCATCACCACTATGGGGGCGAAGACGAGGAGTACTCCAAGCAACCTGGCACGATAAATCAACATGGTCTTCTCTTGTCGGGGAATATAGCATACTTGCTCCATTCTGCTATTCAGCTAAAATCGGGGCTTCTGGGTTCGGTTGAGGATTGACCAGGGTTGCATGGAGATGGTAAAGTTCGAACCCAACGTAGGAGGAAATGTGGCTGTTCCCATCTCTCAGATGTTTACCGTCAGCAAGTATGTGCTGACCCAAAAGGCAAAGGGGGTGAGGCGCTATCCCTTGGTCCTCATGCTGGAACCCCTATTTCGTTGCAATTTGGCATGCGCGGGCTGCGGGAAGATTCAGTATCCGGATCATATCCTCGACCGTCGAAGAGTGTGGTGCGCCGATTGTGAGTATCCCGGGCGGAGAACCGCTTATCCACCCCGAAATGGCTACGATCGTGAAGGGATTGGTGTAGCGCAAGAAGTATGTGTACTTATGCACAAATGCCATCCTCATGGAGAAGAAGCTAAGGAAGTATACGCCTTCGAAATATTTTACCTTCAGCGTGCATATGGACGGCCTTAAGACGGAGCACGATTTGGCGGTCTGCCGGGACGGGGTGTATGAGGTGGCAATCAAAGCCATCCAGGCGGCGCTGAAGCGCGGCTTTCGTGTCACGACCAATACGACGCTCTTTGATGATGCCGAGCCGGAGCAGGTACGAAAGTTCTTTGACGCCATGATGGAACTGGGCGTAGAAGGGATGATGATCTCGCCCGGTTACAGCTATGCCAAGGCGCCCGATCAGAAGAATTTTCTGAAGCGGAATCGGACCACAGAACTGTTCTCCCGAATTCTCCATCGACCGAGGAAGGGCTGGCGGTTTAATCAATCACCGCTGTTCTTGGATTTTCTGATGGGGAAAGTGGATTACCAGTGCACTCCGTGGGGGAATCCCACCTATAACATCTTCGGCTGGCAAAAACCCTGCTATCTCTTGCAAGAGGGCTATGCCAGCACATTCCGAGAGCTTCTCGAGGATACCAAGTGGGAAAATTACGGACACGGCCGGCACGAAAAATGCGCCGATTGCATGGTGCACTGCGGCTACGAAGCGTCCGCGGTGGACGATACCTTCAGCTCCTGGCGGGGGTTCAGCAGAACTGTAAAGGCAACGCTAGCACCCTCTGTCCGCTAAGCGGTGTCAGTGAATCAGAGCACGCACGATCCGCAATCCTCAGGTTCTTCGGAAGGCCGCACCTTTCGCCCCACCTCCCCTGATGAGCGCCGATGGATTCTTGAAGAAGCATTCCATTACCGTGGCGACGTCACACTTCATTTACGGTCAGGGGCGCGCGTCCAGGGGTACCTCTTCAATCAAGACTTCGGAGGGGACGTTCCTCACGCTCAGATGCTCGTCGAGGGGCTGAACGCCCCCCGCCAGATTCCCTGTTCTGAAATCGTCGCGATAAGTTTTACCGGCGAGGATACGGCCTCGGGAAATGACTGGGAGGCGTGGGCCAGGAAAAAAGAGTCGGATCGGCAGGCGGAGTCCGCCCGTCTTGAAGCGGCAGCGCGTGCTCGCGGCCATCTGTAGTTCTGCATTGCTTCTTCTAGATAGTTCGTTGTCTGTGAGCTGTATCCGCCGTCTTTCTGCCTATCCTTCGGTGATATTTACGGTACGTGTGAGGAACCCCAATGGCTGAGGTGATACCGGCTGCTCCAAAAGCCATCGAAGACCTGGTCGCTCATGGCTACTCGGTGAACTTAATGGAATACTTGCGAGAGGGATGGCGGAACTTCAAGCGCTACCCCACGGGCTTTCTCGGCTTTGCGATGCTCTTCACGGTGGTTTCCCAGGGGCCTTTGGCCTTCGCGCGCATCTTCGGTCAGTTGGTCAGTGTGTTTGTCCAAGTGATCATGATGGCGGGCCTGGCAATGGTAGTCTGGAAGCAGATGCAGCGCGATCCGATACGGTTCGGCGATTTTTTTCCAGACTGGAATACGGCGGGCCGGTTATTTCTGTGCACGATCATCGGCATACTACTGGTCGTAGGAGGCTTGTTCCTGTTCATCTTGCCGGGGATCTATCTGCTTGTAGCATACACGTTCTCCTACATGTTGATCGTCGATAGAGGATACAGTGCGTGGCAAGCGCTCGAAGCCAGTCGTCGGGTCGTCAACAGGAACTGGTGGAAGGTGGCTGGACTGACCGGGCTGATGCTGGTTCTTATGGTAGGCGGCGTGATGTTCTTCTGCCTCGCTCTCGGTCTTCCCCTCGGCGCGGTCCTCAGCCACTACTATCCGGAGGTCAGTCTGAGCGACCTGCCCTTTGGTCCTTCCGATAGCACAATCGTCGTCAACATGGGGATGATGGTCGGAGTGGCCAGCGGCGCCATGATGGGGCTGGGATTAGGGACCGCGCTTGCAGGATGCATGTTCGGCGTGGCCTATGCCGATATTTTCGGGCTCACGCGCCGACTCCAAGCGCCCGCACCCTTGGAGGTAAAGATCGGAACCGCCTCTTCCGGACTGTAAAGTGAACTTCATTAGGCGGGAGTTATTCTAAGTCTCCCATTCGACTTCCCTGAGGTTTAATCGTATGCCATAGGACTGATCCGTGCGGTGACGCACGATACGAACCCGCCGGCCGCTGCTTTCGAGCCGCACGACTTCACCGACATTCGGAGCTTTTCCCGCGTCGATCAGACTTTCCGCAAGCTCGCTTAAGAATTCTAGGGCTGGTCTTTCGGAAAGACCGGCGGGACGATAGACTTCAACATCCTCAAGGCCGAATTTTGAAAGGCCGCGTGTGTGGAACCAGATTCGGCCATCTTCACGCCCGCTGACCTGTTCAATCCGTAGATGGTCACGAATCTGAAAGGCGTGTAAGGGTCGGTCGCTCCAGTCCGACGGATTCAGATAGGTCTCCGTCGCAGTATCATAGGCAGTCCCGCCGGTAAGCAATGTAAGGCCGCGAGCTAGACGAGTCACGTGCAAAATGATCTCGCGACTGTCGCGGCTGGCGAGCCGAAGCGGGAGCACTTGGGCCGCGCGACGATGCCCCCATCCCAATCGTTCATGCCACGGATCAGCAATAGAGGATGGCAGATTGGTGTCCGCCAGTGCTACCCAAGGCCCATGGCGGGCTTCGAATATTGTATAACCTTCGCCAGGCAGCAGATCGATGTGAAGCGGGCCGCCGTACTCCTGATTAAACCAGGCTGCCAAAAAACCTGGAGGCAGGGGTTCCGGGGCGGCGTATCCAACGAGAAACGTCGGTATTTTAAGTTCCGGGCGGGCCGCTTTTCGCCTGATCTTTTTCACCGTGATCGAGGCTAGATGAGCGGGCGAAGACTGTCAATGTGCACCCCTCGCCGAAGCCGAAGAATTAATTGACAAAGGGAGCCGCCTATGTTAGATAGGCCGGACTTTGGCGGGGTTTTTCGATTTATCATACGTGTAATGCGCGGAAGACCGTCTCGAAAACTCGCGGCGGTCTTTTTAAGTCTTGCGGGATTGTGTGCCGCCAGCCTCGGTGGTCCCCGGCTGGCCTTCGCCATGCACGAAACGGATCACCGGTTTACGGTATCCGGTTATGTCTATGATAAGCAGGGCAAGCCGGTCGGGGACGCCCGTGTCCACGTGCGAGACCTGCGCGATCAAAAGATTGAACCGGTTACCACCTACACCGATGGGAGCGGATATTATAAGGCGGTCCTCCACCTGCACAACGACAATGCAGGAGATCCTGTTCAAGTTACAGCCATCGAGGAGAAGCTAGGCCTACAAGAAGCGAAGACGGTTCGTGCGGAATTCAGCCCGAACGACCTGACAACGGAACGGCAGGCGACGTTACATATTGGAGCTGTCCCGGAAGGACTCGTTCCAGAACTCCCGATGCGTTGGCAGTATGTCGTCGGGAGTACGATAGCGGGTGGGGTGATCGGGGCTATTTTCTGGTGGCGAAGGCGGAAGACAAAGACCCGGGCGAAGCGACGCGGAAAGAAGGGATCGAAAGCGTAAGCGAACAACAA
>VBON01000160.1 GCA_005877525.1 Nitrospirota bacterium | reverse complement strand
CCGGATCTTGCAGGTCTGGCTTGCTTCCAATCCGCGCAGCTCCTCCACCTTCTTCAGATACACAGCCTTCTTACGGATGAGTTCTCGCGCGGTGGTCTGAACCTTCGGCTCGTAGGAGGAGAGGCTGCGCTCGAGAGCACGAAATACCGACTCGACGTGCTCTACGATCGCGGTAATCCACCGTTGCACATCCGGCATCCCAATTGGCTCGGGTGCAAACTCTGAGCCGCGCGGATCCGAGGCGAGCGCCAAATGAAGTTGACCGGTAATGTGGCCGAGCCGCGAAGCCTCAGCCGCATAGTCGCGCATAAGCTCTGCGGCCCGCTCCTCCATCGCGGGAGGGGGCCCCGTCCTGCTGGACCCCCCTCCCGAACCCACCGACGTATCGAGTGGGCTCTGTGCCTTCGGTGAGCGCGCTGCAGCCGCGTAAAAGTCCTCTAAGTGGCGCAGGGTGTATTCCCAGGCGTTCCCCTCGTTGAGCACGAAGCGTTGAAGCAGCGCGACAGCGGCGTGAGAGTCGGGGGCTGCGTATTCGCTAAAATATTCGATGGTACCGGCCAGGAGCGGGATGTGGGCAAAATCGGTCTTCGTCGTGAGAAAGCGAGAGATTTCTAGATCGGGATTGGTCCCTGGCTCAACCTTCCGGAAATTTTTTAGAATCAAGGCGTCGCCGAAAATAATGGAGGTGTTGCTCTGTTCCGCCCGGCTGCGCGTGACGGTTGACGCCTCCGGTCGGATGAAAGCATGAGTCTTCTCGAACACAAAACTCCCGCGCGCGGCCGGGATTGCTCCAGGGTGCGCGATCTTCTCGAGAAGAAGCCTACAAAAATCATCATTCGCGAGCGCTTCGTACAAGAATCCCACTTCTGACGCCGTCTTCAGCTCAAGGAGCAGATCTTGCTGGGGAACGGCGCGATCCGTGATCATGAGGGGGACGGAGTAGAGCTCTGGGTCGAATCCGGAATACTCAACCTCGATCAGCGCCAGGAGGAAACATGGGAGTCCTCCCTGCATCACGGCATGATCTTTGAGGCGAAGCCGCGTGATGGGCTTGGTCTTACTTCCAAACCATCGCTGTTGTCGCAGGTACTCGGGATCGAGCGCCCCTACAAGGTCAGCCAAGGCGATCGAGCATGCCGCCTCGAGCGTAGCCGCGGCGTTAAATTGCGGTGTCCTCGATGCCATATTGTGCCCGGGGATCCTCGAGTTGTGACAGACGAAACCAGTAGTACCCATAGGGACTAAGGCTGAGCTGGTAAGGGTGGTCGCTAATCTGCGGAAAGCGGGTGAGCCCAAACTGTTCAATCGGAACAGCGCCACGAAACCGCCTGAGGTCCAGCTCAACCGGTTGGGCCGAGCCCGCAAGATTGTGCACCAGCAACATCGCCTCTCCCTGGAATTCGCGAAGATGGACCAGCACCTTTTCGTTTCGTGGCCGCAGGAAGTCGATGGTGCCTCGCCCCAGGAGAGGGGACTGTTTACGAATTGTGATCAGGCGCCGCATCCAGTTGAGCAGTGAATGCGGCGGCTGCACCTGGTTCTCCACGTTGGTGGCCTGATAGCTAAAGACCGGGTCCGTGATCACCGGCAGGTAGACCTGCGTGGGGTCCGCCTTTGAAAAACCCGCGTTTCGATCGCTTGTCCACTGCATGGGCGTCCGGACGCCGTTGCGGTCCCCTAAATGGACGTTGTCCCCCATGCCGATCTCATCGCCATAGTAGATGATGGGGCTGCCGGGCAATGTGAACAATAAGCTGTTCATGAGCTCGATCTTGCGACGGTCGTTTTCCATCAAGGGGGCTAGGCGGCGGGCGATCCCGATGTTGCGTCGCATGAGAGGATCCGCGGCGTAGGCATAGTACATGTAGTCCCGCTCCTCGCTCGTGCACATCTCTAAGGTCAGCTCGTCGTGATTGCGGAGGAACAGGCACCACTGGCAGGGGTCGGGAATCGCGGGGGTGTGCGTGAAGATGTCCGTGATCGGCCGGCGGTCCTCGCTCCGGACCGCCATGTACATCCTCGGCATTAACGGAAAATGAAAGGCCATATGGAATTCGTCGCCGTCCGCGAAGTATGCCCGGACGTCGGACGGCCACTGATTCGCCTCGGCCAGGAGGATGCGCCCTTGGTAACGATCGTCGATGCGATGGCGCAGCTCCCGGAGGTAGGCGTGGGTCTCCGGCAGGTTCTCGCAGTTTGTCCCCTCTCGCTCGAAGAGGTAGGGGACGGCGTCGCAGCGGAATCCATCGAGTCCCAGATCCAGCCAGTAACTCATAACGTCGAGCATGGCCTGCCGGACCTCAGGATTGTCGTAATTGAGATCCGGCTGGTGACTGAAGAAGCGATGCCAATAATAGGCCTTGGCCTCAGGGTCCCACGTCCAGTTCGACTTTTCAGTGTCGATAAAGATGATCCGGGCCTTTCTGTAGCGCTGGTCGGTGTCGCTCCACACATAATACTGGCGCTTAGGCGAAAGCGGGGAGAGTCGCGCTTCCTGAAACCAGGCATGTTGGTCGGAAGTGTGGTTCACGATGAGATCCACGATCACTCGGATGTCCCGGCGATGGGCTTCGTCCAGAAAGGTCCGAAAATCCTGAACGGTGCCAAAGCCGGAATGGATGTTCCGATAATCCGAGATGTCGTACCCGTCGTCCTTGAACGGAGAAGGATAAAACGGCAGGAGCCAGATGCAGTTGATCCCCAGCCACTGGAGATAATCAAGCTTTGCCGTCAAACCCGGAAAGTCCCCCACGCCGTCTGCATTGCTGTCGAAGAAGGCTTTGACGTGCAGCTCATAGAAGACCGCGTCCTTGTACCACAGCGGGTCGCGAAGCGGACTCATGCGGCCGACTCCTGATGTTTGAGAAAGATGGCGGCGAGCGGCGGCAGCGTCAGTGTGAGCGAATAGGGCTTGTTATGAAACGCGATAGGGGTGGCCTCAACGCCACCGAAGTTGCCGTAGCCGCTGCCGCCGTACTCTTTGGCGTCGCTATTGAGCATCTCGGCCCAACATCCCCCGCGAGGGACACCCAGGTGGTAGTTCATCCGCGGCACTGGCGTAAAGTTG
>VBON01000159.1 GCA_005877525.1 Nitrospirota bacterium | reverse complement strand
TCGGTGACACCGGTCGTGAAAAACTGATCGCCGTTTTCGTGACCACCCCGAGCGGTCTTCATGCGCTATGGCCGACCGACGTTAAGGACGTTGGCTTCGAGGCTGAAGGCCGGCGGAGGGTGCCCGTTGCGAGCCGCCCCTTCGGGAAGATCTCGGTCCAGGGTACCAGGACATCGGCGAGCCGCGCCATTAGCTGTTCTTGGCGAAGGACGCTGGCTTCAAGTCGCTCGAAGATGCCCTTCAAGGAGTCAGGTATGCCATTTCCTTCGATGACGGCCGATCGATTAATTTGACCAAGCGCCGGCTGCGACAACTCGGGAGCAATATTGTGTGCGGGCGCCGCCACCCCTGTCCTCAGGCGCCGAACCGTATTGCCAAGCTCGAGCAAGGGTGTAGCCATCGTATCCGTCAGGCTCTTTCGGAACTGCTGGCCGAGATCCAGGCTCAAATATTTCAAGAGGCGCGTCTGCTCACCGTGATGCTGGCTCATTTCTAACAGCCACTCGCTGGAGCCGCGATAAGGAAAGACCTGGTCGAGGCGGTCCACCATGATCTGATAGGTCGTGCGAAGGCGATGAAAGAGGGCTTTTTCGAAGGCGACGAAGACGGAGGCGCATGCAAGTCCCACTATTGACGTGACGAATTTGCCGCTGAGGCCGTTGATCAGTCCCGGCAGCCCCGAGATTGCCCCGCCAAGGATTTGAATCTTACTCAATCCGATGAAGAACGCCAGAAACGTCAGGAGCAGTCCCGCGCCTGTCAGCATCGCGGCAAAGCTCTGGTAAAAGGGAAGATTAACCCGGCAAAAGAGCGCGTTCTCGGTGAACACGTCGCCCGCCGGTTGCGTCCCATAGATGATCGGCGTCTCGTACCAGCACGAGCCGTCAATCAGCAAACTTCGACGATACTTGGCCCAGGTGTCCGAAAAGACGGGCTCCTCTTCGAAGATCTCGGCGAGCTCGCTGAGGCGTTTTTCGTCGATGATGTCGGATCCTTGCGCAATTAGGTTTTGAACCTGCCCATCGACCAGCTTGAGGGCGCGCTGAAACCTCTTGACCTGAAACACCAGGCGGCAAGTGACAATAAGCGACGCGAGCAGAATGGCGATGGCGCCGATGAGACTCAGGAGCGGCAGTTGGACCTGGTCTCCCAGTGTAATGTCTTGCATGAGAAATCCCATTAGGCCTGCTCCTTCTCGCTGGATGGACCGCGACTAGGCCTGCTGAGAAGCAGGAATCGCACCAGCCGTAGGGACGCTGTATGACGTTGGAAGAACAGGAGATAAAGCGGAGGCAGCCGGTCCATTGCAGTGTCAATTTGCTCCGGGCGGGAAATTTTTTCCTAGCTTTCCCTTCCACTGCCTTCTGGAAATGAATGACAGCGTGGACGCGCTCGCGGAGCCTAGGCGGGTCGCTGGGCTAGTAATCTCCAAAGCCTGCGCGAGGAGGTTCCGACGCTGGCCTTTTAAGATTCCTGCCTCTGTGACCGATAAGTCATTGTAGTTTTTGGATATTTGATGATGGAAACCCCCTCCCACAGCAGCCCCATGGTCGAAGGCCGCTCAACTTTGGTGCTGTTGCAGACCCTTGTCATGATTATTCTGAGTTATCAGCTGATATTCACCTCAGAAAAAACTCTGTCTCTGGTAGCCAAAACCTTCATTATTCTCTGCTTCATGGGCAGTACACTCATACTGGCCCGGCTTCCAACCAGGTTTCAACAGTCCGGCTGGTTCATTGGCACTCTGGTACTCACGGATACGATTCTTACGGCCTATACGATCTATTTATCCGCCGCGCTCGATTCCGATCTATTTATTATCTTCTTCCTGATCGTCCTCCTGGCAGGGTTCAGTCCAAACCTGAAACAGATGCTCGGACTCTCGGTCCTTCTTTGTGCCATTTATGGAGTGACGGTGTATATACGCGCCGACGCTTTTTCCGAAGGGCATTTTCTCCGGATCCCGCTCCTGCTGATTATGGCCACATTTTATGGCGCGACCGCTGAAACAATACGCAAACAGCAAGCGCGACAAGTTCAATTGATAGAGGCAAGTAAGCAGGCGGAACTGGAGAAAAGCGAGCTGGCGGCTCAACTGCGCCAGGCGCACAAGATGGAAGCCATTGGTCTCCTGGCTGGCGGCGTCGCGCACGACTTCAACAATGTCCTGACAGTGATTCTTGGCAATGCCAGCGTCGTTCTCCACACCATGCCGGCTAGAGCGCCCGACCGAAGCGCATTGGAAGAAATCCAACGGGCCGGAGAGCGCGGCGCCATCCTGACCCGGCAACTGCTGACCTTCAGCCGGAAGCAGACCCTGCAACTGGGAAGTTTAAACCTGGGTGAGGTCGTGGTGGAGGTGCGCAAGATGCTCCATCGGCTAATTCAGGAAGACATTGAATTGGTCCATATTCAAGAAGACATCGATGGTCTCGTCAAGGCCGATCGCGGGCAACGTGAGCAGGTCATTCTCAATCTCGCGGTCAATGCCCGCGATGCCATGCCGCAGGGCGGGAAACTGACGATGGAAACGAGAAATTGTGAATTGGACGAGCGCTTTGCCGCCCGCCATCTGGATGTCCGTCCGGGGCGATACGTCATGATTGCAATGACCGATACTGGTTGCGGAATGGATAAGAGCACGTGCGGGCGGATTTTCGATCCTTTCTTCACGACAAAATCGCCCGGCAAAGGCACGGGCCTTGGCCTTTCTACGGTCTACGGGATTGTTAAACAGAGCGGAGGGTTCATTACCGTCGACTCCGAGATTGGGATGGGAACCAGTTTTAAGATCTACCTGCCTCGGGTGCACGAAGGAATTCGGACCGCGTCACCGGCGCGTAAGGTCACACCCATCAATACCGAGTCTCAGCATAGCGAGACCGTTCTGCTGGTTGAGGATGAAGAAAGTGTGAGAAGCTTAGTCCATAGGGTTATGGGGGCCCAGGGATTCCAGGTCCTGCAAGCGAGCAACGGGAAGGAAGCTCTCAGTATAGGCCAGGAGTACCCTGGTCCCATACATCTGCTCCTTACTGATGTTGTGATGCCGGAGATGGATGGGCCGCACTTAGCTGAGCAGCTACATGCTGCGCATCCTGAGACCTTGGTCCTGTATATGTCCGGGCATACCGATTATGCGATGCTTCATTCGCGCATTCTTGACGATGCCGCCTTCCTGCAAAAACCATTTACGGCTGAAGCATTAAACGAGAAAGTCTCTGAAGTCTTGAGCACTCCGCCCTCCTTAGCCACTTAAACCATTTCACCCTTCCAACCCTGGATCGGCCGAGGCCGATCCTCTTCCCCTGGCTTACTCGACCCCGAAGGCCTGATGATTATTTAAGGCCGCCGGGATAGTAGCTGTACTCTTAGATTCGTATTTTTATTGCACCAACTATTATCCCCCGCCCGCCCATTGCACCCTCCCATCCCTGGGTCGCTATTTCCACCCGCCCACCGCCGGCGCTATTTCACCCGCCGCCCCAAGCCTGCCGAGACAGGCTTTTTTTCCCGAGGGACGCGCCGTTGTCCCGTGGGACCGAGCCTTTTCTCCTGAATACGAAAGGGTAACAGACACCCAAAGACGGAACGGGTACGCTGCCGGCAAAGGAGAAGGACATATGAAACCGATAGGCAGCTTCGTTCTTGCAGCAGTTTTTTCAGTTAGCCTTGCGGGCCTAGCCTATGCGGCGGGAAACGTCCCGCCCGAAGCCGGTGGGGCTAGAGGTGAGGTAGGTCCACCTGATTCCGGTGGGGGAATTGCACCCGGGACAATCC
>VBON01000158.1:579-7317 GCA_005877525.1 Nitrospirota bacterium | reverse complement strand
GCAGTCCCACGCGAAGTCCCACCTCAGCATCAGACTGTGAAAGTTGGTCTTGATCCCTCATTTCACTATTCAGACACACATTCTGAGTAGAGTCACAAGCGGATAACTCCTGATCCATGCCTGTCTGCTCAGAGCCAGCATTGGCAACGCCAAGACACAGACTAAGCATCGCTGCTGCTGCTATGGCTAACCCTTGCTGTTTCATGGTTCGTCTCCTTGGGTGGAGGTTATATTAGCTTCAACTTAAATACGCCCATGAAAGCGGAACAATCGACAAATGTGACTCTAGGTCTTTAGATTTGTCCTGTGAAATTAACTGGCCGTTTTTTATGACAATGTGGCCACAGTCTTCATAAGGACCGAAAAAATCTCCCGGATTGACCCTCGCCGGCCCTAGTAGGTATCCTTACCATTGTTTGGAGCACACATCTGATGCAATTTGATCCCGCCATCGCAGCTCAGGTCTCGTTCACACGCGCGCAGGCATCGGGGGAGCTCGGGCTGGATCTGGAGAAGACGATCGCGGCTGAAGCGATCTTTTCGGCAAGCGCCGGCAGTGAAGCAAAAGCCGCCTATTTTACCCTTCAGGAAATCGGGCAGCGGCACCCCGACGCCACGGCGTTACAGGAGTTTCTTATCTACATCACATGGCAGCAGGTCACCGAAGACACTATCCCCGCTCACTTCCAACGAGGAGCGGACCTGTGCGACCGGTACTTGAGCCGGCTTGAGGAAGGCCACGACACGATGCAGGCCGAACAGATTCGAGAGCTAAGGCGATCCTTTCGCGCGGGTCTGGGCCAGGATGAGGATGACGAGGCGGGATACGATGAGGACAGCCTTAAAGGGGGAGACTGAGCCGCGTCAAAAGACGCTCTTTACCACTCCCCTTCGGCAGATGGTGCCGGCTCGGGCTTCGGCGAATCATCCACGACGACACTTAAATCTTTCTTAATCTCAATTGCGTCCGCTGGCCCCACCCGGTCCAGAGTCAAGCGCGCGAGATCCAGTGCCCGCTGCTTTTTTGCGTCCTTGAGCGCCTCCCGAGCCTGCTTTCCTATCACGAATTTGACCTTGTCGTTCAGCACTTCCTCCAGCGCGATAGTGGTAGGCTTCGTGTGCTTCGTGACAATAGTGGACGGGATACCCTTCATTAATTGCTGGGCTCTCTGAGCTGCGATAATAACTAGACGGCTTCTCGATCCAAACTTATTCACATCGTCGGGCATTAACGATAAGGCATACATCGGCGCTACTCCTTATTTGGTAGCAAGCTTGGGGCATTGCTACGTGATAGGTCGGTCTCTCTGGCGTAGGAGCAGCGAAGTTGGGAATTGACCGCGGCAGCAAAAACACAGCCGCGGGGCTCAAAACGTCATGGCTTCACGGTACGCGCTACCATCGCAGCAGTCAATGCTTAATTCTTGGCGGAGCCTCTTGACTGGCTGCATTTCGGTCTTATCTGTAGACACATAAACGATTGAGCCGGAAGAGCTCAGGAAAGGGGTTCCATGACTTTTAATGTTAACTATGCACCATTTGATGTCGATAAGTTTCTGCGGGGTGCCCTTCATGCCGACCAACCCGCCGTCTGGGATCCGGCATGCAATACCTACGAGGATGAACAAGGTTACTGGGTGCAGATTGCCCTACCGGGCCTGGACCGGAAGGACATCAGCATCGTTTTTGAAGATGGGGTGTTGACCGTGAAGGGTGAGCCAAAAGAGGAGGCCGTACCGAACCGCACCTATTTCGTTCGAGAAATCGAGAGGGGGAGTTTTGCCCGTGCCTTCAGGCTTCCCGGTACTGTCGATCCCGGCAAGGTCTCGGCTTCCCATAAGGAAGGTCTATTGACGATACAAATCCCGAAACGGGAAGAGACGAAACCGCGGCAGATAGCCGTCGAATAACAATCAGCCGACCGTGGCCCTAGAAGAAGGGCAAGAGCATAACGCTCTTGCCCTTTCTTTTTTGGGCGCCGGGGGGACTGCCCTTTGTGACCGACAGAATCAGTAGCCGCGCTGAGACATGCAGGTACTGTACGCAGACTCGTAACCCGCTGTCCCGCGTTTATTTTCATTCAGCCCATACAGTGTGCCGGCTGCCACACCGACCAGCCCGCCGATTGCTGCGCCTTTTCCCGCGCCGGATCCGCCACCCGCAATGGCACCGCCACCGGCGCCAACCGCTGCTCCCCCTACTCCGCCGATTGCGGCATCCTTTACGACTTCTCCCGTTCCGGTCTTAGTTTGATTGTGGGCGTACTCATTGCACGCATCTATATCCGCCTGCGTCGGCACCTTTCCCGAGGATGAGGCGACAGGTGTAGCGCTTGAGGGGGGTGGATAATTGCGGTTCCCATCACAGGCTGCCAGGATCGTGCTGCCAGCCAGCAGCAATACTCCAAGTGCTGAAATTTTCATAGCTGCCTCCTCTTAGGTTCAATACTATGTTAATTAATACAGGGGAGTGATGGTTTGGGTAGTCCCAAAACGAGGAATGATTGGAACGAAAGGTAGGGGCGCCGTATTATGGAGACCGAAGCGTCTTTAATGTGAAGGCCAACGCCCCCACGATGGGTGTCTCCGACTCAGGTCGCCCCAGAGCTGCCGTGAGCATGCCTACAACTAAGCCAGCATTGCGCTGGATCTTTTTCATCGTATCGGCCCGCAGAGCATCGTTCGCATGCTCCACGGCCTCATTCAAATACGCGAAGGTGAACTCTATACCTTGAGCCGCCTTGCTGTCTGCTCCAACTAACGCATTCGCGTCCTTGAGGTAGTTCACGGCTCCATACCCATCACCTGGATTCTCCACTTTAGCTTGATAGTCGGCCCCGCCCTTTCCTTCAAGAATGTTAAGCACGTGCTGCATATGAACCCGCGTCCATCCCTTTTCTGCTTGAGGGGTAGTCAGCGAGAGCTCCGCATGCTTCAACGCGAGCGTTAATTGTTCCTTGGGGCAGCCGAGTCTCAAGCCTCACCCATGACGGCGCTCACCAAGGTTCAGGAACAATTAACGCTCGCGTTGAAGCATGCGGAGCTCTCGCTGACTACCCCTCAAGCAGAAAAGGGATGGACGCGGGTTCATATGCAGCACGCGCTTAGCCATACATGATCGATAGGCCTCTTCGTAACCCGGCGTATCACGTTGAGCCGCATCGATTCCAAAGCGCGTACCCGGCCCTATGGCATCTCCGGCGGCACCGATCGGAGCGCTCCCGACACCGACTGACATCTCCTTCAACGCCTCGGAAGGTCCATTTTTAGTCTGGTCCTGCGCGTACGTATTGCAGATTTCGATTTCCCCTGGAGACGGAACGCGACCGTATGCCGGCGTCCCTGCGGATTCCAGCTTGGGGGGATAATCCGAATAGGATTCGCAGCCCGCAAGAACCGCACCGCACAGCAATAGCACGACGCCGGTTGAAGTTTTCATTATCCCCTCCCGTACATTTCCATTTAGATTGTCTACCTAAGGACTGGAAATGTCATAACCCCTAAGGAGGAAGGAGCGACCACCTAAGGATGGGTTGGCAGAAAGGTTTCTCTCTATCATTCTTGCCCAACACAAAGGAGGATAATTATGAATACCAAGCTGCTCGGCATCGTGCTGATCATTCTGGGCGTGGTGGCATTTGCCTACCAAGGCATCACCTATACCACCCAAGAAAAGGTTCTGGATATCGGTCCACTTAAAGCCACGGTCGAGAAAGAGAAGACCATTCCGCTTCCGCCGCTTGTCGGCGGAGCGGCGCTCATCGGAGGCATTGTGCTGCTTTTAATGGGAACTAGAAATTCTTGATCCAGTAAAAGCTAGAGCAAGTTCCTTTTTCCCGAGCCCCCGCCTGTCTTTAAGACTCCCCGCGAACTATCAAGCTGGACATTTTCTTTTGCCACAGCCTGCATTTATCCAATTGTCCCCAGAACTGAAGTGGTTACACTAAAAAACGTGCGGTATGTCCGAACCGAGAGAGAGGGAACCATGGACATGGATGAAAGAGGCTTCCACTGGCCGGTGGACTGGTCGGCCGTTTGGGTGGGCGCATTGGCTGCCGTGTCTGTTGCGCTGGTCTTTGGGCTAGCAGGCATCGCGTTAGGTGCCCATAAAATCGGTGTGCGGGTCACATCATGGAGCGACTTTAGTTTCGGCGCACTGGTCTTCAGCGTGTTCGGCGCCTTTTTGGCGTTCGTTGCGGGTGGCTGGAGCGCGTGCATGATTGGAGGTTTCCGCCAAAGCGAAAGGGCGATTCTCCATGGCGGTATCGTGTGGACGGTCGCCACTCCTATTTTGCTGATTGTGACGGCGTTGGGTGCCGGCGTCTATTTTGGCGGCTGGTACGGTGGGCTGGCCGGCACTCCAGCCTGGGTTGTCAGCCCGAAGGAGATAGACCCCAATGCAGCGATAATCGCGAGGAATAGTGCACTTGGCAGTCTCACAGCACTGCTTTTGGGCTTGATGGGCGCGACTATTGGAAGCTGGATGGGCTCTGGACAACCGATGCGGATTTCCTTCCGCCGGTCCAAACTAACAGAGGACGAACGCGCGTCGCGCGCAAAAGTGCGAACCGCCTAACCATGTAACGATGATAATGAAAGGAGAACTGCGATGGTCTTAATTCTACTTTGGCTGCTCGGCGTGCCGTTAGGCTTGATCATTATACTGTGGTTGCTGGGGGTCGGCCACTGATTGGCCACTGATAGGCTCTCTAGCCCCGAAGAGTTATCTATTCGATGCCACCGTAAATTCGGCCATCATTCCCCGGGTGAAGTGAGGCGCTCCTCGTTCATCCGGGAAGAAGCAAATCAATCCATATTTTCCCGGCACGAGCTCGGCCGTAAAGGCGGCCTCGGCTCCCGGCTGTAAGCCGGTTACCCCGCCGACGGGCTTTCCAGGTGGCGGTGCGCTCTCCGGATTTGCCGCCGCGCGCGCAAAGTCCGCAATGGAAACAGCAGGCGGCAATTGCACCAGGACGACTTCATGCGGCGCGGCGCCGTTATTGCGGACCCGAATGATGTGATGGCCGGGTGCAATAGGGGCGGGGATTGAAAAGCTGAAATCTAGTTCACCGATCCGGAGACTGCCGCTCGGAAGTTCCGCCGTCTGTGGATTACCAACCACTTGAAATGGCTTTGCCATGCCTAGCGCCACGTGGGGAATATTTTGTTTATCCGGGATCAAGCAGATGACAAGATAGTTCCCTGGCTCGAGCTTCATAATTGCCGTCGCCTGTTCACCAGGAATGACCGCATTCGGCCCGCCGGCAAGCAATGCCCACTTCGGAAAGCTGAATGGATCTGCTTTCAGAGCCTCCTCAAAATTCTGTGCGGTTTTCCCTTCCAACAACCGAATCAGTTGAGCATGGTGCAGCTCGTGTCCCCGGTTGACGATCTCCACGGTCGCCACACCTGATGGCACCGAGTCGGGCCCTGAAAACCCATAATCAAAGGCCGCGAAAGAGACAGTATCTGCGGCAAACGCAGGTTGATGCAGAGACAGCAGCAACCCCATCAGAAGAACGTACAACATGTTTCCCGACCTCCTCGCGAATTATCCCGTACCGGGTGTTATATTTTTGCCATCTTCGGATGCTCTCTTCGCCATAAGCCCTCCTTGATGGAGAAACTCAGCGTAGTGAAGCGGTACAAAAATGGCAAGCAGATCTCTTGTTGCGTGCAACTCCGAAAGCTGATGGGATAGACTGGGCGATGGATCGGGCGGCGTTCTACTATCCCTTTCATCTCTGTTCGCGTGAAACCCTCGAACATCTCTTATCCGCATACGCGCTCGTGCATTTCCGGGACTACATGGCGCTGCAATTGACTCCCATGTGCGGAACGATGGCGTTCCCGGACCGAATCAGCGACCAGTATCCAGATCTGTACGCATCGGGCCGGATTGTTCAGGGCCATAACGTGAGCGGAGCCATCAGCGCGGAGATGGGCGGTCGGATCGATAGAGATTTAGCGGATCGTGACTGGCGGCAGATGTTTCATTCGGCGCTTCGCGATGAGCCTCGGTTCCGGCGAGGGTTCGACGAGCGTGGCGACGACGCGGCTGTGTTCGCGTCGTGGCTCGACGCGCAGTGGGTGTCCCATCCGATATCGCTCGCGGAGGTTCGCCGGCTGTCCGGTCTTAAATACGATCCGGAGCGCGCATTCGAGTATGGGATGATGTTGGTCAAGACGTCGGCAGCGCTGTGGTACACGATCCAGTTCTGTCAGCGTTACGCGCTTGAGGCGGCGACCGACTCTCCCGCTCACGACCGGCTGCTGAAGCGGATCCTCACACGCGACCACGTCCAATTAGCGACTTATCTCTGGCGGCGGGAACCTGCCCAGGAGCGCGCTTCTCTTTCATAGGACCGGAGAGTTGCGATTTATGGAGATATTACAGAGAGGGCAGTCCTGACACGCGGGACGCTTTTAAGGTAGTCGCTTTTCCTTTACAGATTCGACAGAGCATCACCCCGTTATTGCCTGGCATCGGTTTCAAGCATTTATAGCATTTAGGCATCCTCACCTCCCGGTAATAGCTATACAATACTTTTTAACTATAGTTAACACCTTAGGTGAAGTCAATATATACCCAAGATCGTGGTCAATGAGGGTAAATCAGGAACCTTGGCGCTTCACCTGACGGAGCGCTTTGCAGTGCGCGATCAGGTGCACGTCAACAACATTTGAGCTCTGATCGAGCGAGTAGAAGATCCGCCAGTCGCCTACAGCGTATTGTGAA
>VBON01000158.1:0-525 GCA_005877525.1 Nitrospirota bacterium | reverse complement strand
ATTGCCGGCATTGGAGGCAAGCCACTTCGTCTTGTCGAGAAGCCGTTGCGCCGTCGCCGTATCGATCTGCGCCAAATCGCTGACGACTTTTGGAAGGTATGCGATGCGATACCACGGCATGGTGCTACGTAGTTACCAATGCAGACCGAGCTTCTCCGCCACCTCTTCGCCGGTCAGTCGCTCGGTAGACATCAGGGACTCTTTGAGACGAGCTCTGACGGTGTCCGCAAGTTCCAGGCCCAGATCAGGATCACCCAGGAGTTCCCGGAGGCGATCATCCACCATGCCGCTGACGAGCGCCTTCAGCTCTTCCGGCGTTAGATCCGACAGATTCATCGGGCTGGGTTTCTCTTTCGTTGTTATGATTCCCGTGTCACGATTATCAATGCCGTCGTGATATTAGTCGTCAACCTCTCGCATGCCAATGACCACGCCGAGTCTTCGCCATCCTAAAGGTACCGGCGTGAGATCATCATCCAGACCCATTCCCATGTCGTCTTTGATATACCCGATTAGCATTTCGTC
>VBON01000147.1 GCA_005877525.1 Nitrospirota bacterium | reverse complement strand
ATCACGTACCGGCCGCGCTCATAAAACTCATTGGCTGCCGCGTCCAAGGCCAGCGCGATCTCACGCCCCGGCCGATACCCGGCCTGTTCAATGGCGGCGACGACCAGGGCCAGCGCCTCTTCATTAGACCGCAGGTTGGGCGCGAAGCCGCCCTCGTCCCCAACGGCCGTTTGAAGCCCCTTCTTCTTCAGCAACGCTTTCAATGTATGGAACACCTCGACGGCCATTCGCAAAGCTTCGGCGAAGGTCGGGGCGCCGACCGGCACGATCATGAATTCCTGGAGATCCAGGTTGTTGTCGGCGTGCGCTCCGCCGTTGATGATGTTCAGCATCGGCACAGGCAGCTTGTGTGCATTCACCCCGCCGAGGTAACGGTACAGGGGCATTCCCGTGTCGGCCGCGGCGGCTTTCGCCACCGCGAGAGATACACCGAGAATGGCGTTGGCGCCCAGCTTACCCTTCGTAGGCGTCCCGTCCAAGGCAATCATTTCGGCATCGATTTCCGCCTGGCTCATCGCGTCCATGCCCATAAGCTTCGGAGCAAGCACTCGATGGACGTTTGCAACCGCTTTGCGGACGCCCTTCCCCAGATAGCGGCGTTTGTCCCCGTCCCGAAGCTCAATCGCCTCGCGCTCACCCGTGGACGCTCCGGACGGCACTGCCGCCCGGCCCACCGCCCCGGATTCCAGAATCACATCGACTTCCACCGTCGGGTTCCCCCGCGAATCCAGGATCTCCCGCGCCTTGATTTCCACAATCGCACTCATGCTAGTTATTTATCCTCTTCAGCCTGCATCCCTTGCCCTTGCCTAGCGTATGAGCATGCGGGTCCTGTCGCCGAGCAGCCCGGACGTGCTCGCGCTCCGCGAAGCGCAAGCCAGTCGCGCTGTGCTCCGCCCGGGCGCCCGCTCGACGCCACCCGTGCGCTCATCCTACCAGCTTCCGCTTCAGCAACTCGTTCACCTTGGCCGGATTGGCCATCCCGCCTGACGCCTTCATCACCTGCCCGACGAAAAATCCGAAGACCGCCTCCTTGCCACTACGGTACTGCGCGACCTGCTGCGTGTTCTTGGCGATCACCTCGTCAATGATCTTCTCCAGCGCGCCCTCATCGGACACCTGCGTCAGTCCCTTAGCCTTGATAATCTCAGCGGCGCTCTGGGCGGTGGTGGACATCGTCACCAGTATTGTCTTCGCACTCGTTCCACTCACTTCGCCCTTACGCTTCCTGACCAACAGATCGGCCAGCATCTGCGGGGTAATGGTACTGTGTTTGTCCTTCGGCAAACCCTGCAGCTCGACCATTACCCAATTGCTTGTCTCTTTGCCAAGCTCTTTGGCGGACAAGCCTGTAGCGGCGGCCTGTGCCTGCACCGTCTCCTCAAAGAATTTTGCCAGGGCTTTGTCAGCAGTCAGCACACCGGCATCATATTCCGTAAGCCTATATTCTTCTTGAAACCGGTGCTTCATCGCTTCCGGCAATTCCGGAAGGGTCTTCCGCACCTCCTCGACCATCTCGGCCGAAATGCGCAGCGGGACAAGATCGGGATCGGGAAAATAGCGATAGTCATGTGCCTCTTCCTTGCTGCGCATTGGCGCGGTCTCGCCTTTATCCGGATTCCAGAGGCGCGTCTCTTGAAGGATCTTGCCGCCTTCGCTCAGGATCTTCTCTTGCCGCTTGATCTCATACTCCATCGCCGCCTTCGCGAAGCGGAAGGAATTGATATTCTTCAGCTCCACCTTCGTCCCCAACTCCTTCGAGCCAGCCGGTCTCAGAGAGAGATTCGGCTCGCAGCGCAAGCTCCCTTCCTCCATATTGCCGTCGCAGACCTCTAGATAGACCAAGATGTCCCGCAGGGATTTAAGATAGAGGATCGCCTCCTCTGGAGAGCTCAGGTCCGGCTCTGTGACGATCTCCAGGAGTGGCGTCCCAGCCCGGTTCAGGTCGACATGCGAGGCGCCGGCGATTCCCTCATGAAGGTTTTTGCCCGCATCCTCTTCGAGATGCGCCCGGCGGATGCGCACGCGCTTGGCCGTGCCGTTTTGGCCGATGTCTAACCAACCATGCTCACAAATAGGCAGCTCATATTGGGAAATCTGGTAACCCTTCGGCAGATCCGGGTAGAAGTAATTTTTTCGCGCGAAGCGGTTCTGTGGCGCAACGGTACAGTGCAACGCCAGCCCCGTCCGGATCGCAAACTCCACGGCCTTGCGGTTAATCACGGGCAATACACCGGGCATACCTAGACAGACCGGACAAGTTTGGGTGTTCGGCGCCGCCCCAAAGGCCGTGGTGCAGCCGCAAAACATCTTTGACTGTGTGAGAAGTTGGGCGTGGACCTCCAAACCGATGACGACTTCAGGGGTCATGAAGACTGTTACGAGCGCTCCTTTTTCATGGCGTCCTTGCCGGCTTCAAAAGCTGCGCTCAAGACCGATTTTTTCTCTTGAAGAAACTGCTTGCCTTGCTCGAGCGCGCTATCCAGCGTCGTTTTCGCCTCCTTCATTTTCTCCCGCATCTCGCCCATCTTGTCGCGCACCTCATCCTCTGCCTTCTGCGCGTAATCTCTCAGAAGCATCCGTGTTTGCGCGCCCGTCTGGGGTGCCAAGAGCAAGGCTGCTCCCGCTCCGATAATGGCCCCCGCTAAGAATGCGAATGCGATTGCACCACCGGAAAATCCCTGTTGATCATCATGTCCCATCAGCGAACCTCCTTTGCTCAAAACCTTTCTTTTATTGTCAACTCTCGGGACCAGAACCGCCGTCCGTATGATTCCAGCGGCGGCCCTTCCCCAGGGCGTGAACCGCTGCGCGCACGCCGGCCACGAGCCCGGTGGCGTTGAGGACTAGAGACCCCGCCTTTGTCCGAATCGCCCCGTGGATCTGATTTACGGTGTCCCCAATCGCACCCATCGCGTTGCCTAAAACTTTGGCCCTCGAGGTAGCCTCCTGCACATCGCCCGCTACCCGGTTCAAGACCTGCGCGGATCGTGTTGCTTCCTTAATCAAATTGGGCAAATCGTAATTAAGACTCTTGAGCAGCCTCTCCGATTCCTGAACCGTCTTACGAAGCTGAATCAATAGCGGCACGAAAGATGCGACCAGCACGATTGCAGCGAGCGCAATAATGCCGACTTCGATTTCGATGATCATGTAAGGTTTGGCCTCTTTCTCTGCCAATTCGTGGCCTGCTCATATGCATAGGCCGCACGGAGGATCTTCTCCTCCTCAAAGGGGCGTCCAATGATCTGCAGGCCGATCGGCAGTTTTTTGCTGCTGACGCCGCAGGGCACCACGACGGCCGGGACGCCGGCCAGGTTAACAGAAATGGTGAAGATATCGGAGAGGTACATTTGTAATGGATCATGCGTCTTCTCGCCGAGCTTAAACGCCGGCGTCGGCATGGTGGGGGTGACAATCACGTCGACGGTCTTGAATGCGTCCTCGAAATCCCGCTTGATCAACGTTCGAACCGCTTGGGCCTTTCCATAGTAGGCCTCATAATATCCCGCTGAAAGCGCGTATGTTCCCAACATAATCCGGCGCTTCACCTCTGCGCCGAACCCTTCCTGTCGGGTTCTCATGTACATCTCCAGCAGGCCTTTTTCCTTGGTGGCCCGGAACCCGTACCGCACCCCGTCATACCGCGCCAGATTTGAAGAGGCTTCCGAGGGAGCGATTAAATAATAAGCGGCGATCGCATATTGAGTCGTCGGCAGGGAGATCTCCTGGACCTCCGCTTTAAGCTTCTTCATCTCCTCGATCGCGGCCCGTACCGCCTCTTCCACCTCCGGATCCATTCCCTCGGTAAAAAATTCCTTTGGCACGCCGACCTTCATCCCCCGCATATTCTCTTTGAGGGCTTTCATGTAATCCGGCACTTCGAGGTCGGCAGAGGTCGAGTCCAGGGGATCGCGTCCGGCGATGACCTTCAGCAGGATCGCGGCATCCCGCACGTCCTTGGTAATCGTGCCGATCTGATCCAACGAAGATGCAAAGGCGACCAGGCCGTATCGCGAAACTCGCCCATAGGTGGGCTTGAGTCCCACCACCCCGCAGCAGGCGGCCGGTTGTCGGATGGATCCGCCGGTATCCGACCCCAACGCCGCCACGCAGAGATCGGCGGCCACGGCTGCGGCTGATCCCCCGGATGAGCCTCCAGGAATGTAAGCCGGATTCCAGGGGTTACGCGTTGGCCCGAACGCCGAATTCTCGGTCGATGAGCCCATCGCGAACTCATCTAAGTTCGTCTTGCCGATCAAACAATACTGTTGGGCGCGCAATCGGGCAATGACCGTGGCATCGTAGGGCGGCACGAAATTCTCAAGGATCCGTGAGCCGCATGTCGTTTTCACGCCCTCCGTGCAGATGTTGTCCTTGATCGCGATCGGCATGGCCATGAGCGGCATGGTCTTCCGCCAGCCACGGAGTTGGCGGTCCACGCCCTCGGCATAGGCGAGCAGCGTTTCTTTCTTGGTCGGGGTGATATAGGCCTTAATCTTCGGCTCGACAAACGTCAGACGCTTCTGGAAAGCCGTGGCAATCTCAGTGGCGGAGACTGTGCCCCGAGTGAATTCGTTCTGGAGATCGAAAAGACCCAGTCTGTGCAGCGACATTAGTTAGTTATTCTGTTCTTGTCGTCGACGCGAATGATGCGCGGCTCGTGCCGTTTGATTTCATCTTCATTGTAGAATTCATAGCAAAAAATGATGATCTGATCGCCGATGGCGCCTTTACGGGCGGTCGGTCCGTTCAGCGAGACCGTCCCCGAGTCCCGCTCGCCGGGAATCGCATACGTCGTAAAACGCTCGCCGTTGTTAAGATTAGAAATCACCACGGCTTCATATGGTAAAATCCCCGCCGCTTGCAGCA
>VBON01000157.1:3849-4932 GCA_005877525.1 Nitrospirota bacterium | reverse complement strand
TGGGCGGAAACGCGCTATCAACAGGTTCGTGTGGCGCTTTCCCGGGAACCGCTTACCGCCAGGGGAACAGGGTCGGTCGGGGCACCCATTGCTCCGCAACTGCAATGGGTCAATGACCCAGGGTGGGCGGGTGAAATGGCCGGCGACAGAAAATGATTCAGACGCAGAACTAATGCGGGCGTCGTCCCTGTAGCAGCCGGTCTGAGACTTTCTTGCGCAGCCTTGCCTTTTCCAGGCTGGTCAGAGCGGCCTCGATCTCCTCGCGGGAGCCGCTCGCCTCGAGCCGAGCCTCCGCCTCGAGAACCTTGGCCTGGGCCCGATCAACATCGATGTCTTCGGCCTTCTCGGCCACCTCGGCTAGAATTGTGACCCGCCGGGGCGTGACGTCGGCAAATCCCCACATGATCGACATAAAATGCATCTCTCCGCCCACGCGGTAGCGCAACTCGCCAACGCGCAGAGAAGAGAGAAATCGACAGTGGCCCGGCAAGACGCCGAATTCGCCTGTGCCGGGAGCGATGAGTTCGTCCACTTCCTGGCTGAGCAACAGCTTATCAGGGGTGACGACCTCGAGAAGAATTCGCCCGGGCATTAGTCAAACTCCTAACTATTTTCCGGTCTTCAGGCGTTCCGCCTTTTCCAGCACCTCATCGATGCCGCCGACCATGTAAAACGCCTGCTCCGGAAGATCGTCGTGCTTGCCATCAATCACTTCCTTGAAGCTGCGAACCGTGTCGCCTAACTTAATATACTTCCCCTTCGTACCGGTGAAGGCTTCTGCGACGTTGAATGGCTGAGACAGAAACTTCTGTATCTTGCGCGCGCGACTGACCGTGAGTTTGTCATCCTCTGACAGCTCGTCCATGCCGAGAATCGCGATGATGTCCTGTAAATCCTTGTACCGTTGCAGGATCGCCTGGACACCGCGGGCGACCGTGTAATGCTCCTCGCCCACAACCAGAGGATCCAAGATGCGTGACGTCGAGTCCAATGGGTCCACCGCGGGATAGATGCCGAGTTCCGCCAACTGCCGCGACAGCACCGTCGTCGCATCGAGGTGCGCGAATGCCGTGGCGGGGGCCG
>VBON01000157.1:0-3832 GCA_005877525.1 Nitrospirota bacterium | reverse complement strand
ACGGACGTGATCGAGCCACGTTTCGTAGACGTGATGCGCTCTTGTAAGTCCCCCATCTCGGTGCCAAGCGTCGGTTGGTATCCGACCGCCGACGGCATGCGACCCAGCAGTGCGGACACTTCCGAGCCCGCCTGGGTGAAGCGGAAGATGTTATCGATGAAGAGCAGCACGTCCTGGCCCTCATCGTCGCGGAAGTATTCCGCGACCGTCAATGCGGAAAGTGCCACTCGCAGTCGGGCGCCGGGCGGCTCGTTCATCTGACCGTAGACCAGCGTGGTCTTATCGATGACGCCGGATTCGCTCATCTCCAAGTACAGGTCATTGCCTTCGCGGGTGCGCTCTCCGACGCCGGCAAAAACCGAATAGCCGCCGTGATGCGTGGCGATATTGTGAATGAGCTCCTGGATGATCACGGTCTTTCCGACGCCGGCGCCTCCGAAGAGTCCGACCTTCCCACCCTTGGAATATGGTTCCAGGAGGTCGACCACTTTGATCCCTGTTTCCAGAATTTCGGTCTTGGTCTCCTGCTCGGAAAGCGAGGGGGCCGATCGATGGATGGGCCGCGAGGTCTTCGCCTTAACCGGCCCCTTACCGTCCACGGGTTCGCCGAGCACATTGATCAATCGGCCCAGGGTCTCCGGCCCCACCGGCATGGAGATCGGGCCTCCCGTGTCCTGGACATCCATGCCACGGACAAGACCTTCTGTTCCGGACATGGCGACTGCGCGCACCCGGTTTTCTCCGAGATGCTGGGCCACTTCCAGTGTCAGATGGATTTCGGGCCGGCCGGTCTTCGTGTCCTCCGGAGCATCCACCCGAACCGCATTGTAGATCTTCGGCAAGTCTCCATTCGGAAATTCCGCATCGACAACCGGCCCTATGACTTGAACGACCTTCCCTGTACTCACCGTACCCCTCTCATTTGTAGATTTAGCGCAATGCCTCGGCGCCGCCGACAATGTCCATCAATTCCTTCGTAATGGCAGCCTGCCGGGTCTTGTTGTAATACAATGTCAACCTCTTGATCAGCTCACCGGCGTTTCTGGTCGCGCCGTCCATCGCCGCCATCCGCGCCCCCAGCTCGGCGGCTGACGATTCCAGCAACGCATGAAATGTTTGGATCTCAATGTGTTTCGGCAACAGGATCTTTAACAGTTCCTCCTCGTCCGGTTCGAAGAGGTAGCCGCCTCCGAGCGAAGCCTCCTCCGGTTCGAGCGATTCGATCGGCAGGAGTTTCTCAACCACGACCCGCTGCTGGATGGCGGACTTGAATTCGTTATACACAATGTACAGCTCATCGAAGGTTCCCTGCCTGAACTGTTGGATAATGTCTCCGCCGATATCCAGGGCATGCTCGTAGGACAGGCGGTCGAAAACTCCGACCCATTCCTGTCGGCGCGCCCAGGGGCGCCGGCGAAAAAAGTCTCTCGCTTTTCGCCCGATCAGGCTGACCGCCACCGCATAGCCCTCCGCCTGCTTTTCCCCCACAAACTCCACCGCCTTACGCACGATATTTGCGTTGAAGGCGCCACAGAGGCCCCGGTCCGAAGTCACCACCAAGAGCTCGATGCGGGTGACTTTTGCGGATTTTCTGAGCAACGGATGATGCGCGCGGTTCGCCCGGCTGGCGAGGCTTCCCAGGACCACCGCCATCTTCTTCGCGTAGGGACGCGCCGCCAGGATCCGATCCTGGGCGCGCTTGAGTTTCGCCGCGGCGACCATTTTCATTGCCTTGGTGATCTTCTGCGTGTTCTTGATCGAGCCGATTTTCCGGCGCAGATTCTGCAGGCTCGCCATGGCTTAGACTTTCGTCAAATATCCCAAATTCGTTTTGAACTTCGTGATGGTCGCCCGTAACTTGTTCGTCAGCTCGTCGTCCAGTTTTCCCTTGGAGACAATCTCGCGCTGAAGATCCGGTTGCTCACGGACGACATAATCGAGCAGCTCCTCTTCAAATAGGCGGACCTTCGGGACCGGAACATCATCGAGATAGCCGTTGGTGCCAGCGAAGATGCTAATGACCTGGTGTTCGACCGACATCGGTCTGTACTGCTCCTGCTTGAGCAATTCCACCATTCGAACGCCGCGCGCCAACTGCGCCTGCGTGGCTTTGTCCAGTTCGCTGCCGAACTGCGCAAACGCCGCCATCTCCCGGTACTGGGCAAGGTCCAGGCGCAGCGTGCCGGCCACGCCCTTCATCGCCTTGATCTGCGCCGATCCGCCCACGCGTGAGACCGACAGGCCGACATTAATGGCCGGCCGAATGCCGGAATAAAATAGATCGCTGCCGAGGTAGATCTGGCCATCGGTGATCGAGATGACGTTTGTGGGAATGTAGGCCGAAACGTCTCCGGCTTGGGTCTCGATGATCGGCAAGGCGGTCAAACTGCCGCTGCCATTCTTCTCACTTAACTTCGCAGCGCGCTCCAACAGCCGGGAATGAAGATAGAACACATCGCCGGGGTAGGCCTCGCGCCCGGGCGGCCGCCGGAGCAGCAGGGAGAGCTGGCGGTAGGCGGTGGCGTGTTTCGATAGATCGTCGTAGATGATCAGCGCGTGGCGGCCTGAGTCACGGAAGTATTCCCCCATGGCGCACCCCGCGTAGGGAGCCAGGTATTGAAGCGACGCCGGATCGCTGGCCGTCGCCGAAACGACAATGCTGTAGCTCATGGCGCCATGCTCTTCCAGGGTTTTCACCACCCGCGCGACCGTCGAGCGCTTCTGGCCGACGGCGACGTAGATGCACACGACGTTCTGGCCCTTTTGATTGATGATGGTATCGACCGCGATGGCGGTCTTGCCTGTTTGGCGGTCGCCGATGATCAACTCGCGCTGCCCACGGCCGATGGGAATCATCGCATCGATCGCTTTGATGCCGGTTTGCAGCGGTTCGCGAACCGGCTGTCGGTCGATCACCCCTGGAGCGCGCACCTCGACACGCCGAAACTCCTTGGTCTGGATAGGCCCTTTTCCGTCCAATGGCAGGCCGACGGGATCCACGACCCGTCCAACCACTGCTTCGCCGACCGGCACTTCCGCAATGTGACCGGTCCGCTTAACCGGATCGCCTTCCTTGATGTTCACGTCGGACCCGAGAATCACGGCGCCGACATTGTCCTCTTCCAGATTTAGCGTGATGCCTTTGATGCCGCCGGGAAATTCGAGGAGTTCACCCGCCATCACTTCATCGAGGCCATAGATCTTGGCGATGTTATCGCCGACCTGCGGGACCGAGCCCACTTCCGCGACGTTTACCTGCTTGTCGAATCCCTCGATCTGCCGACGAATGATCGAGCTGACCTCTTCCGCTTTAATCTGCATTCTTGTCTCCTATGGCGGCATTACACCCGCCCACCCCGCGCCCGCCGAGACGGGCGCTTTTCCCGAGTCCTAGGTCTCTTTGCGCAATGCCACTCGCATCCGCTCGAGCTGTCCACGGATGGTCCCGTCGTAAACCGTGCTGCCAATCCGAATCTCCAAGCCTCCGAGCAGACGGGGATCGACCACAGTTGTAAGTTCGATCGCACTTTTCGTCGCCTGCTCGAGCCGTCCCCGAATTGCCGCCCGGTTTTCTTCAGAGAGAGGCTGCGCAGAGGATAATTTAATGGCCGTGCGGTTCGAGGCTTGATCCGCCAATCTCGCGAAGGCATCGCTGATCTCGACGAGGAGCGCAATTCGGTTCTTCCGCACCACGTGCGCGAGAAAACGTTCAACGGTGAGCGGTGCAGCAGCGACAGACCCCAGTTCGCGCATCACCGCCGCCTTCTTGTCTCGACTGATACTCGGATTTTGCAGCAGACCTCGAAGCTCTCGAGACGTGGTCAATGTCCCG
>VBON01000156.1 GCA_005877525.1 Nitrospirota bacterium | reverse complement strand
ACGCGTGCGGGAGTTCGTTTGCGGCGAGCTGGTGGGGCGTCTGGGGAAGGGCTCGATGTTGAGCGCCCTCGGGCTTGCCGCCAAGATTCGGTTCGGTATTGAGGACGGCGGGATTGTTGCGTTTGTGGACGATCTGCACAACAGCAACCGTGCGTACTGCCGGGAGCTGTGGGCCGCGCTCAAGCCTCTGGGCCTGAAGTGGGGCTGCCAATCCACGCTGTTTCTCGGAGACGATGAGGAGATGGTCAAGCTCGCGGCGGAAAGCGGCTGCGTGTCGGTCTTTGTGGGCATGGAATCGATCTTCGAGGAGAGCCTCGGGGAAACCCACAAGCCGTTTAATCGCGTCAAGAAGTTCGAAGAAGAAATCCAGATGTTCCATAAGTATGGCATCATGGTGAATCCCGGCATCGTTTTCGGGTTCGACAATGACGACGAATCGGTGTTCGAGCGCACGGTCGAATTCCTGGTCCGCAACAAGTGCGAGCTCGCGTACTTCAACGTGCTGACGCCGTTGCCGGGCACCCCGTTGCACGCGCGCTACGAGGCCGCCGGAAGGATTTTCGACCGCAACTGGGCGCACTACGACGGTAAACACGTCACGTTCCATCCCACACGCATGACGCCCGAGCAGTTGGAGAACGGTTTTAACTGGGCGAACCACACCTTCTACTCGATTCCCAATATCTATCGGCGGCTGTCACATACAACCCAGCGTCTGGCGCCGCGGTTCATTATGAACTGGGAGTTCCGCCGCGTGATCCATCGTGCGTGCCCGAAAGGGAGCCTCAGCCCCGTGGCGTCGGTGATCAAGACATTGCAGGCCAAGTTGCCCTCTGTGAAAATGGAGAATTCCATTCCTAACGCGCTGCTGGCGCTGAAGAAGATGTCAGGGCAGGTGGACCAGTTCTTGAGCATCAAGACGCGCAAACATGAAAAGTTGACGGCGCTGATGGTGGAATTGGAGGGCGCGCTGGACCATTTGAATGCGGCAGAGCTGAAGACCCGCCTTGCCGATGCTGCGAACAAGGCCAAGCTGGATATCATTTTGAATTTTGAGCATCTGCGCCATGCCACGCCTCTGGCCCTGCACACGCTCCTGGACAGTGACTTCTTCACGCAGGCAGCTCCTGCGGCCCGTGTCCGCTACCGGAAGCTGAAAGACGCCTTCGGCACCGCGGCAAGCGAGATCAACTTCCACGGCCTAGACCTCTTCGAGGAGGAGCCGCAGAATGCCTGATTTCCGGTACCTGGACGGGGAGTTCCACTGCGAATCCGTCCCGTTTCGGAAAATTGCGGAAGCTGTCGGAACGCCATGCTACGTCTACAGCCATGCGCGCCTGGTCCGCCAGTTTCGGAGTTTCGACGCCGCCTTTAAAGACGTGCCGCATATCACGGCCTACGCGATCAAGGCCAACTCCAACATTGCCGTTTTGCGACTGCTGGCCCAAGAGGGGGCGGGCGCGGATATCGTCTCCGGGGGGGAGCTGTATCGCGCTTTACAAGCCGGGCTTATGCCCCAACGGATCGTGTTCGCCGGTGTTGGAAAAACCGATGAAGAGATCGGCTATGCACTGCACTCCGATATTCTCATGTTCAATGTGGAATCCCCGGCGGAGCTTCTCGCCATTGATCGTGTCGCGGGTGAACTTAAAACACATGCTCGCGTCGCGCTGCGAATCAATCCGGACATCGATCCCAAAACCCACCCCTATATCTCCACGGGGTTGAAGAAAAGCAAGTTTGGGATCAGCGCGGAACGGGCAGTCGATGAGTTCAAGCTCGCCACGACTCTCAAGAACATCGAAATCGTCGGCGTGCACAAGCACATCGGCTCGCAGTTGATGCACGTCAGCCCCTATGTCGAGTCGTTGAAGAAGATTCTCGACCTTGTGGAGCAGCTCAAAGGCATCGGGGTGGAGATCCGCTATCTGAACGTCGGCGGCGGGCTCGGGATCACGTATCAAGATGAGATCCCGCCACAACCCGAGGATCTTGCGCAGGCGATCTCGCCGCTCCTCAAGGACCTCAAATGCGTGCTGATCTTCGAGCCGGGCCGCTCGATCGTCGGCAACGCCGGGGTCCTCTTGATAAAGGTTCTCTACCAGCAGGCGAATCCCGACAAGACCTTCCTGATCGTGGATGCCGCCATGAACGATCTGATCCGGCCGTCCCTGTACGGCGCCTACCACGAGATCAAGCCCGTGCAGGAAGCTCGCGAGAAGGCTAAGAGGAAGGTGCTGGTGGACGTCGTCGGTCCGGTATGCGAGTCGGGAGACTTCCTCGCGAAGGACCGAATGATGCCGTTAGGGGATCCTGGCGACCTGCTCGCAGTCATGAGCGCCGGAGCGTATGGTTTCAGTATGGCCTCGAACTATAATTCCCGGCTGCGCATCCCTGAAGTCCTGGTGCGGGACCGGGAGATTCATGTGATCCGGGCGCGAGAAGAATATCCGGATCTGATCCGGGGCGAGACGATCCCCGCATTTTTAAAGTAGCTCCATGAAGAAAATCCCGTTTATGAAGTTCTCCGGCGCGGGTAATGACTTCATCGTGATCGACAACCGCGATCGGGTCATCCAGCCGAAGGCCATGGCCTCCTTCGTGACCCATGTCTGCCGCCATCATCTCTCCGTCGGCGCCGACGGCCTGATCTTCATTGAGAAATCCCGGAAAGCCGACTTTCGCTGGCGGTTCTTCAATGATGACGGCGGCGAAGCAACCTTCTGCGGAAATGGCGCCCGTTGCGCGGCGCGCTTTGCGTATCTCAAGAAAATTGCTCCGAAGGCCATGCGGTTTGAGGGCACTGCCGGGACGGTCGAAGCCGAGGTGCATGGCTATCGGGTCACGGTGCGCGTCCCCGATCCTTCAGCGGCCCAATTGAACCTTCATATCCCGATTGAAGGGACCCTGCACGAAGGCCATGCCATCAATACCGGCGTCCCGCACTGCGTCTATTTCGTCCCAAACACGGTGCAGGCCGATGTGCTTGGAATCGGGCGGGTCACACGGTTTCATGATCTTTTTGAGCCGGCCGGCACCAATGTCAATTTCGGCCGGGTGGTAGATCGCCATACGATTCACCTCCGGACGTATGAGCGGGGGGTCGAAGCGGAGACACTGGCGTGCGGCAGCGGGTCCATCGCCGCCGCCCTGATCGCCGCGCTGGTGCACAAAGTCGAATCGCCGGTCACGGTGGTTCCTAAGAGCGGCCTGCCGCTGAGCGTGACGTTCAGGAGGGATGGAGAGCGGTTCACCGATGTGACGTTGACCGGCGAAGCGCGCGCAATCTACGATGGCTTGATGCGTTCGGACGCGTGGGAGTATGAGCTGCTATGAACTTCACTGGTTCTATCGTCGCCATTATCACGCCGTTTCGAAACGGCAAGGTGGATGAGCAGGCCCTCCGGGATCTGATTGACTGGCAGATCGCCAATGGGACCGACGGCATCGTCCCCTGCGGGACGAGCGGCGAATCCGCCACCCTAAGCTATGACGAACACAATCGCGTGATCGAGATGACCGTGGAGGCGGTGAAGGGCCGCGTCCCGGTGATCGCCGGCACCGGATCCAATTCCACGGAAGAAGCGATCGCGCTGACGCGGCACGCCAAAGACGTCGGTGCCGACGGGGCCCTATTGATCTCCCCCTATTACAATAAGCCGACCCAGGAAGGACTGTTTCTGCACCATCGAGCCATCGCCGAAGCGGTGGACTTGCCGCAGGTCCTCTACAACATCCCCGGCCGCACGGCTGTCAACGTCACTCCGCAAACGGTGGCGCGGCTATCCAAGATCAAGAACATCGTCGGCATCAAGGATCAAGGAAGGCTCAGGGTCCGTCCAACAGGTGAGCGACATTATGCATCTCTGCAGCGATCGATTCACCGTCCTGGCAGGGGATGACGCGCTCACATTGCCGATGTTGGCCGTCGGCGCTAAGGGAGTGATTACCGTCACTGCCAATGTAGCGCCTGCGGACATGGCGGGGATGATCGATGCCTGGGTGGCCGGCGATCCCGCCAAGGCGCGCCAGTTCCATTACAAACTGTATCCGCTCTTCCA
>VBON01000134.1 GCA_005877525.1 Nitrospirota bacterium | reverse complement strand
CAATTGCGTGACTTCCAGATCTTCTTTACACTATCCCGGACAGCAGTGCACTAGGGACACCCTCCATGGATTTTGATTCGGTTGAACAGCGCTTGCAAGATATGACCTGTCCCGTGTGCAAGAACTCTGCCGGCTTCGTGATTCCCCGGGATCCGCGCATCACCGATGGTGAGTACAAGGCCTTCTGCAAAGGATGCCGGTACAGCATGCCGATCCACATGGATATAGAGAATTATCTTCGGAATCAGCCGGACGTCACCTTCTGGGTAAAGGGAATGCGCTGTCCCCACTGCCTCAAGACCGGCGGCACCTTGGACTTCTGGGTGCAGCCTTCCGTGCGGTACGCCCTCTACTTCATCACGTGCACATCCTGCCGGCAAACCTTTTCGGAGACGTCAGCGCTGGAGGCGTACGAGTGATTCGCTCTGGCTTTCGCCCACTGGGCGGATCACGTCCGCGGTCGCGCTCGGCCGTATACGCCCGACACTGCCCCGACGATCGATCTCGGCCAGACGCACAATCGCGCCACGCTCCCAACGATCAAAGGCCGCATTGTCCTCTGACCGCTCCTTCTCTAGCCGCCCGACGAGCTGTCGCCCCATTTCGTTGCAGAGCCACACGCGCTGTTCTCCCTTCGTAGCCATCCGTTCGCTCACGACGCGATAGATGTTCTGCCCGCGATCTGCAATCGTGCGGCCATCCTTGCGCAGCACCAGATAGGAAAACTTCAACGAGTCTTTAATGAACCCCACCGCGCGATCGATCGCCTCGATCATTGCAGTGGGCGACCAGGGGCGTTCCTCATGGCACCAATCATCCGGATGAAGTAGCGCCGGGCAGGATCGCTCATGCAGGCAAGGGCTATAGACCGTGGCTTTCCCCTGCGTCACCAGCCGGTCTCGGACACCGTGCAGCTCGCGGGTTGTCTGACGAAGAGCCGGTTCAATCACGACAAGTGTACCGTCAAGCGCGAGGGACTCGAGTAATTGCTCCAGAAGCTTGGCACGCCGGGCAATCGGATCTCGGGCGGAGCGAAAGAGCTCATTCAGGCTGTTCACCATGAGAATGAGATCGAATGTTTGCTGTTTCCAGGGCGCCCGTGGCCCCGGCCTCTCGAGATCTAGAAGCGCGATATGAAGCCCCGGCACTTCGAATCCTGGAACCATCGAGGCCAGATTGCTCCATAAAGATTTCGCTTCAGCAAGTATCTCGCGATTACGGTCGACAAGGACCAACTCGGTACCGCCAGGAGGTTTGCGGCCTTCGGAAGAAAGATAGTGAAACATGGCCAGGGCCCCCACTCCAGGGCCCGAACCGAGGTCCAAGACCCGCAGTGGTCGCGCCGGCAAGGGCGGGAGTTCCGCCAAGACGCTGAGGCACTTCGCGAGGTTCACCGGGGCAAAGTAGAGAAGGTAGGCAAGGCGCAGCGCGGGATCAGACAGATAATCCAGACCGAGCTTGTCGCGGTCGATAGTGAACAACCTCGAAAGACGTCGAACGCCATCAATCAGCCCGGCATCGGGTTTTTCTCCCGGAGCAAGCAGGTCTTCAATCGGGAGCCTGGGAACTGCTATCAGTTTCATTGACGGTTTCGCGCCCCGGTTGACCCTTCACACAACCCTAGTGTAAAGTTTGGGCCTCCATTAGTCATCTCGAGGATCATTATGACCCCTGCCATCAAGGAAGCTTACATTAATATCGAACGCGCGATGTACGAATTCAACACGCTCTTGGAGCAGCAAGTCCAGACGATGCGGGAATCAGAGGCATCCGACGCCACCAAGCTCAGCCGCCTCACGCAAGGCGCCAAAGCGATGCGCGACAGCAGCGCCATCTTTCTGAGTTATGCCAAGTTCGTTGCCTACGGGATGCCGGACAGCGAGGAAATGATCGAAGAGGAGTAGTCCCGCGCTCGGTCACCCTGAGAAAAGCGAGGGTCTCGATGCTTCGCGGCATTCAGAATCATCGCCCTCGAAAACAAAGAGGCCGCTCGGAAACCCGAGCGGCCTCTTTTGATCTCACTCGATCTTCGAACCGCTAAATATTCTGCATGAAGTGCGCAACCTCGGCTTGATTGACGTCGCGGCCCATGATCGCAGACTCGGGAACGGCGCTGGACTTCTTCCCGGTTAGGCCACCCATCACCTCGTCCGTGATCATTTCCACCGGCATGGACATCCCGCCGTAAACATGCGGCCCGGCGACAATTTTCGCATCGGAATAGCCATAAATCGCCCCCGCCACGTCTTTCGCCAACCATCCGACGTAGTTGAACTCGGGGATCACGATCAACTTCGTCTTTGTCAGGAGCTGGCGCAATTCTGTCGTCGGGAAAGGGCGCAATGATCTGATCTTGATCAGTCCGACGTTGATTCCCTGCTCCTTGCAGAGCCGCACCGCCTCGCGCGATTGCGCCGCCGCACTTCCGGAAGCGATGATGACTGCTTCGGCGCCTTCCACATTCTCCGCTGTGAGCAAGCCTCCCATGTATTGATCAATGTAGCGCCGCGAACGCTCCACCGCTGCCCAGACCTCCTGCTGCCACACCGCATGGATGTTATAGGCCATGAAATTGCTCTTCTGGACCGGCGCGTCGCGAGACAGGCGGGCGGGCGGATTCTCGGCATCCAGGACCGGGACGGAGCCCTTCCAGGCCTGCCGAGCCGGCAACTTGATGCCCTTCTCCTGCATGTCCACATAACTGCGGGCGTGCGTGACAAAAAAGCCGTCGCAGGCCACACCGACGGGCAGGGTCACGTCATTCTTCTCGCTAATGATGAAGCCCTTCATGATGAAATCGAACAGATCCTGCTGGTTCTCGGCGTGAAACATGATCATGCCGCAGTTGAGCAGATAGGAGACCTCGATGTTGTCAGGCTGAATGGCCAGAGGCGCATTGACTACTCGGCAGGTAAACATCGCCACGGCGGGCAGCCGGTGACCGGGCCACGAGGCAATGGGCTCCAATCCGCGGAGCGTGCCCGGACCCGCAGTGGCGGTAAAGCACCGGACCCCGGCTCTGGAGCCTCCCGCGATGGCCGACATCACGCCGTATTCCTCCTCGCCGCGATAGTATTCCTTCACGTACCCCTCGCCATAGAGGACGCCGATGAGCTGCATGGTCTCGCTCTGCGGAGTAATTGGATAGGCTACCGACAAATCGACATTGGAGCGCCGTACCGCTTCCTTGGCCGCCTCGCTCCCGGTGATGAACTCTCGCTTGCGCGGCGCTTCAAAAAACATGTACTCCGGCGTCACAACCCGCTGCTTTTTGGCAGCCTCCTGGGGATCCTTTGAACCACCCCCGACCTTGATCGGCGCCGCGGAAGTGATGGGATCGCCCTGCGGATTGGTCTTTTGTTCCGGTTCAAGAACCGAAATCGGATCGCCTTGCGGGTTTGTCTTGACGTCCGGTTCGA
>VBON01000133.1 GCA_005877525.1 Nitrospirota bacterium | reverse complement strand
AATACGCGATATCATCCACTGTATGATTTACAATTCCGCCGGTGCCGGTATAATCGACCTTGTGCTTTTTCATCAGGACCGCGGGAGCGATCGGATTGGTACTCGTGAAGCATTTCGTATCGCTTAAGTATTGCGCCGCAGTCGGGTTGGATGCCGGAGGGCCGGTATAGTCGCCGGTGCAGTGCGGCCCGTGAGCCGCGTGGGCATAATCCTGGAGGGCGATAGGGATGTTGCTGTCCTCGTTGGCCTCGCCGTCGGTCAGAAACAGGATGTAGGTCTTGCAGCAAGGCACTTGTTGGGACGTATTTGCCCAGCCCGGGGCCGGATTGCTGCCAAAGAAATAAGGGTCACGCCCGCAGGCATTGGCGATGTATCCCGCTGGGCAGGTTTCTGCGCCGGACAGCACGCTCTGCTCAGCAGGGCCGAGGGACCCCTGTTGGCTGCTCGCGGGCCGAAACGCTGGGCCTCCGGACGATGAAAATGCGATAGGATAGAGATAAGTCGCGGTGGGATAGAATTGCGGAAGCTGCGCGATATAGCGGATGCCGGTAAAAAGGGTCTCGGCCAGTGGGGTACCAGTGGCCGGCAGGCTTTGTTCGATGCCGGCCACCATGGCCGACTTGTTGGAATTATAGGTCGTGACGGTCGTCAAATTGTAGGGGACGGCTTGATTGGAGCCAATCGGGACGAGGACTATCCCTCCGTCCCCGCTGGCTCGGAACTCCAACAGCCCAAATCTCGCCTTGTCTCCTAACTGCTGGATGACTCCGGTAGGCTCAGTTCCCACAACCAGGTGGAGCAGGAATTCTCCATTGGCGGAGGTGGTGGGAGACGAGGCAATGCCGCATGCGGCCGCCGAGGTACCTGGCGGTGCAGCGTTACTTCGGCCCACGCAGAACCCGCCGCTCGGGAGCGTGCCCAAACCTCGCAGATGCAACACCAACGATGCAGTGGAGACCAGACCTTGGATCGCGGTCGGCACGCGGCCATTGGCGTTATTCGCGCCGGCTCCCTTGGTAATGGGCGCTGTTGAAGCATTGGCGCAGCAGGCCCCCAGGACGCCATCCTCCCCTTTGATGGTGATGAGGGAAGGGCTGCCGCCGGGTGGGCATGAGGCATCCGTGAGCCGGACGGCGGCGCACTGGGCTCCGATCATGGCTTTCTTGAGCGCGTCATGGCGCCGGAATGATGCCCAATTGAGGAAATTTCCGTCCCAGTCCACGGAGCCGCAGGCGGTACTCACCGCGCCCTTGGTCGTCGTCTCGACAAATCGTATGTTCGTCTGGTCGTACCTATAGCAGCGCAGCGAGTCGAAGAGACCCGAGAAGGTGACGGTTTCGATAAAGGGTGCGCCCGCGGGGGTGCCGACAGGATACATGAGCGAAGACGTCGGACAAGCCGTGTAGGGAGTGGCCGCGTTTGGCGTGTTATCGCAGACCGCTCGATATCCCATGCTGCCGGAGTTGTCCAGCATGATCAGAACATTCGGCGTCACGGCAGCGGCGACGAAAGGGGAGACGCCCGAGTAGTCGGCATTGGTATTGGCGGCCTCAATTGAGGTGACGCCGAGGAGGAAGCACAACGCGGGCAAGGCGAATAATGACGGTAGCAGGAAGAAGATGATGCGTTTCATGCTAAGACTCCTTGGTCGATTCCAGGGTCGGGTGGTGATCATCGGCGTCATTCCGGAAAAGTCACGATGAGCTGCATGATCTGACTGCGGTCATGGTCGGCCGCGACCCAGTACTGGACCTTATATTCCACGTCGTGGCACTGAATGTCTTTGAGCGTCAATGGCGAGCCGAATCTGTCTTCCACGAGCGCAACGGGTGATAGCGTGTAGGAGGCATGCTCGATCTGAAGCACCGCCCCCAAGGCCTTCGTCAGGACCCCGGTCCTCGATCCCGGCAGCTCTTTATTGATTGCCATCGACGGCATCGGCATGATGTCCTCGGCAAAGGATGGCAGCGCGACGATCACTAGAACCAGGAGAATCAGCAACACCAGGATGACATTCCTTGTAAGTTTCACGGAGCGTCCCCAATACCCATGTGCAGGCATAGGGAAAGGATAGTCTTGAGTGGATGGAAACAGATTTAGAGCCATGCCGTACCTCCCGCCCATAAGACGCGAAATCGTTCACTATCCCTATCGGCCACTATAGCCGAAGAACATAGCGTTTAGCGGTCGGGGGGGATGCGGGAAAACCGTAAGCGGAATTACACCGTTAATTGGCTTCGCGTTGGATGCGTTGCCGATCGGCGAGGATCCATTGCCGGTCCTCATCGACAATCAGGCAGTTGGTGTGGCGAAAGGCGGAGATCGTCTGGGTGACCGTTTCTCTGGTGAGCCCGGTCAGGTCGGCGAGGTTTTGATGGGTGAGTCGAATCTTGATGCGCGTTCCCGACGCATGGGCCACGCCATGCTGTTCGGCCAGCGCAAGCAGCACTCGGGCTACTCGTTGATAGGGGGTGCCGAACTGGACCCTCTTCATCTGGTCCAGGACATGATACAGCCGGCGGTGGGCGATAGTGAGCATGTCCAGTACCAGTGTCGGATGAGATCGGAGAACCTCCAGGAATGGCTGCCGTGGGAGCAAGAGGGCCCGGCTCGGCTGTAGCGCGATGATAGTTGTCGGCTGATATTGGCCATCAAGGAGCGCCAGTTCCCCGAACCATTGACCCGGTTCCAGCAGCATAATGCCGATCTCTTTACCATCGGCATTGGTAAGGCCCATCTGCACAACGCCTTCGAGCAGAAAAAACAAAATATTGACCTGTTCATCCGGCCGGCAGACGTATTCCCGCTTTTTGTAACTGCGAAAGTAGGACGCCTGAGCAAGTTGCGTGAGGTTCTCCTCGGCAAGACCATGAAACAACGGAATG
>VBON01000132.1 GCA_005877525.1 Nitrospirota bacterium | reverse complement strand
ATCCCCCGCTCCGGCACCAAGACCCGCACCTTTTCCCCTTTTTTTTCGGACAGCCAGGCGCTAAAAAGCTCGGCTTCAGGCAAGTCCACCGGCAGCAACAATTGCTTGGGAGGTATCAGCTCCTTGTTGTAGAACTGCTCCACCACGGAGCGGACGAGTTCGACATCCGAAGTGTCCTGCACGTCGCTCCAGTGGAAATCTTTCCGTCCAACCAACAGGCCGCCGCGAACGAACATCATCTGTAGATCGGCTGCCGGGCCATCCCGGACCAACCCGATCACGTCCTGGTCGACGGTCTCGGTTTGCGCCACCCGCTGCCGCTCCAGCGTCCGCTCGATCTTGAAGATCCGGTCCCGAATGCGCGCCGCTTCTTCGTAGTCTTGCCGTGCGGCCACGGTCTCCATTCGGCCGCGATATTGTTTTAAGAGATCGGTATTTCGCCCTTCGAGAAACATCCGGGCCTGCTTGACGATCTCATGGTACTCCTCCGAGCTCTGCCGGCCGATGCAGGGGGCCATGCAGCGCTTGATCTCGTATTCAATGCAGGCCCGTTCCGCCGTCCCGTCGATCTCGATGGTGCACGTGGCCAGGGGGAAGACGCTCTTAATCACGCGCAACGTTTCCCGCAGGGCACCGGCCGGCACATAGGGCCCATAATAGAGTGCTCCGTCTTTTTGGATTCTGCGCACAATACTGAACCGCGGAAAAGCTTCCTTAATCGGCAGGCGCAAATAAGGATACTGTTTGTCATCCCTGAGGACGACGTTGAACCGCGGCCGGTGTCGCTTGATCAACGAACTTTCCAGGATGAGGGCCTCAAGCTCCGAGCCGGTGATGATGGTCTCCACATCGGTGATCTGCCCGACCAGAAGGCGGGTTTTGGGAGTCAGCTCCGTCGCTTTTTGAAAGTACGAGCGCACGCGATCCGCCAAAACGCTGGCCTTCCCGATGTAGAGGATCTCGCCGCGATCGCTCTTCAGGAGATAGACGCCGGGACCCCCCGGGAGATGGTCGAGTTTTGCTCTGAGAGTATCAGTGGGCACAAGGTTAGTGTAGACTAGCTTTGGAGGGTGGGCAAGCGAGTGAAATCGATGATGATCGGGCAATCCTGGCAGATTGGGCGAATCTTCGGCATTCCGTTAAAGGTGCATATCTCCTGGTTTCTGGTTTTCGCCTGGTTTACCTATGGACTGGCGGAGAAGTACTGTCCCTTGATATTGATCCGGCCCCGCTGGGAGTATTGGCTTCTGGGCCTAGTCGCTGCCTTTCTCCTGTTCGCATCGGTATTGGTGCACGAGTTGGGCCACTCCTGGGTGGCAATGCGGTACCATATTCCGATCGCCCAGATCACCCTCTTCATATGGCGCAAATCCGGCGTGAAGCTCCGACCCCCAGGGCGGAGTTCTTGATCGCGATAGCGGGGCCGGTCGTTTCCGTCCTTATCTCCATTGTCTTTGGAGTCCTGGCCGTTTTGCCGGGGAGCCCTTCCGATGCCGTAGCCGTCTCGACGCTCCTGCAGGAAATCAACTTAACGCTGGCACTTTTCAATCTGGTGCCGGGTTATCCGCTCGACGGCGGAAGAGTGCTTCGCGCGGGGCTGTGGGCATGGTCCCGCAATTTTCACAGCGCCACGCGATATGCCTCCCGGGCCGGCCAAGGGGTCGCAATCTTGTTGATGCTCTTCGGGCTTTATCTCTCGATGGAGTCCGCGGTGAACGGTGTTTGGATGCTGTTGATCGGGGCCTTCTTATATCTGTCGGCCCATAACAGCCATCGGCAAGTTGCCTTTCAGGAATCTTTAAGCGGTCTTCGAGTCGGTGATGTCATGACCCACAAGGTTGTGGCGCTTGAAGAGACTCAGCCCGTGAACGAGGCGGTGAATCAATATTTCTTGCGCTACGGCTTTAGCAGCTTTCCGGTGGTGAAGAAGGATGGGCGATTGGTTGGAATGGTGTCCCTCAAGGACCTGACGGGAGTGCCTCGAGAGAATTGGGATCGGGTCAGTGTGGGTCAGGTCATGGTCCCGCGCGACAGTCAGCTCGCCGTGCAACCCCATGAATCGATCGCGACTGTGATGGATCGCCTGATGCAAGAAGACCGGAGCCGGCTGATTGTGACCGACGGCGACAGGGTCATTGGCATTCTGACCCGCCGCGGTCTCGGCCGCGCCTTAGAACAACTTCGCTAGGTTTCCTCCAATTCGAGAATGCGTCGATTCCCGTCTGAATCCTGCTGGACGGTCATGTGGAGACTCGTGCCTGGCTTGAGCCTCCGGAAGAACTCCATCATGCCGGCATCGCGCGGGAGAGCCTTGAACATCATCTCATTGCGGACCGCTCGCCATCCGGCGCCGTCGTTCAGGTGTGTCCACTCGATCCAGATGGCGTCCTCATAGCCGTCCACCGAGCGAAAACGGCCGGCGATTCGCGTCGGCTTTTCGAATTTCATCTGCGCAATAATCTCATCGAAGAGGGATGGCGGGGGACCCTCTTGAGCATAAGCGCAAGTCCCAAAAAGTACGAACAACACGAGTACTACCAATCCCATGCCCGAGCATGTCCTGACTAACCCGCTAGCCCAGAGCATGTTAATCGCCTTTGTCTCTAATCATCACATCCGCGGTCGCGGGGATGCCTTGCTCGGCTTCGGCACGAATCTGCTTGTTGATCAACACGGCATTGTCGGAGGGTTCGATATGCGAGCCGTATTTGTTCGCGTACACAAACGTGAACTCGGCGCCGAAGAGCAAAATCTGCGAAGAATAGTAAACCCAGAGCAGGATAACGACCAGAGAGCCAGCCGCCCCGTAGGCCGATGCCACGCCGCTCTTGCCAAGATACAGCCCGATCAGAAATTTTCCCACGCTGAATAACAGGGCCGTCATCGCCGCTCCGATCCAGACATCGCTCCATCCGATTTTCACGTCCGGCAGGATCTTGTACATCATCGCAAACAGCAAGGTGATCACGCCGAATGAGAGGACAAAATTCACGATGTGTAGGATCGCTTCAGGCACCGGCAATAGGTAGCCAAAAAACTTGCCGAGGGCCGCCAGGGCTGCGCTCAGCACCAGCGAAACGAGAAGCAGAAAGCCGATGCCGATCACCAGCATGAAGGAAAAGAGCCGATCCTGGAGGATGCCCAGCACCCCGCGACCGGGCTTGGGAACCACGCCCCAGATGGTATTGAGCGCGTCCTGAAGTTGCGCAAACGCGCCGGTCGCGCCGAAGACGAGCATGATGATTCCCAAGAGGCTTGCTAGGAGCCCGGCGGTCGGCTGGCGCGCACTTTCGATCATGGCCTGAGTCGCTTTCGCGCCCTGCTCGCCGAGGAGACCCTCGATCTGGCTCATGATCTGACCCTGGGCGGCCTCTTGTCCGAACGCCAAGCCCGCGATCGCGATGACGATGATCAACAGCGGCGCGAGAGAGAATACGGTATAGTAGGCCAGCGCTGCTCCCAGGCGCTGCACGTTGTCATCGAGCCAGGCGTAAAAGGAGTCTCGCAGGAGCATCCACACGCCTCGCGCCACCACGAACTTCATCTGCCGTCTTGTCGCTCTTGGATTTCCGTGTCTGTTCCGGACCCGGTCTTCGGCTCCGTTGCCCAATCATCGTCCCATTGGCCGATCGCTTCATAACTACGGCTCGCCACTGATTCTCCGGCCTTCTCCCCATATCCACTGGCCGAAGCGAGTGACCTGGGGTGCCCCGTGCTTTTGGACAAATGTTTTTTTTGTCGCATTTTCATGCGCTCGGGCCGTGCGGAGGTCTTCTTGACCGCTTTTCGCGTGGCGCCGCCTCGGGCGGCGCGGGCGGTTTTGGTTTTGGCTTTTGCCGCTTTTCTGGCACGCGCGCCGACTGGTTTCTTTTTTGATCTCGTCTTGGTTTTTCGCGCCATAGATCATTCCTCCTTCAAGTTAGCCGTTCACGACTTCACCACCGTTGGGATGCAGAATCTGCCCTGCTCTCTTTTCAGACTAATATGGGGTGCCATAGCGTACTAGCCCCTCTCCCGTGGGGTCCCTGGTTCATTACTAGCCCCTCTCCCGTGGGGTCCCATGGCTCATGTGATTGACTGGTCGACGACTCAGGCGGAATCAGCGCGCGGACTGTGCGGCGAGGAAACCTGCGGGCTCGTTCACGAGACGAAGGACTAGCCACCCGATGAGAAAGAAGGCGGCCAGCGAGAGCACTGCCACGCGCTGGCTTCCAGTCCACAGGACGATCTGCCCGTAAAGAATCGGTCCTAGCGTCGCCGCGAGCTTTCCGCTTACTGAAAAGAACCCGAAAAACTCCGCTTGCCGGCCGACAGGAGTGAAGAGACCTAGCAATGTCCGGCTGGCGGCTTGATTAGCGCCGAGCGCGGCTCCGGCGACCAAGCCGATGATGTAAAACTCCGTGACGCTACGGACCGCGAAGGCCCAGGCGACGATGCCGATCCACACCCACAGCGTCATCGCGATGACGCGCTTAGCGCCGATACGATCAGTCAAAATGCCGAAGCCATAGGACCCCGCGCCTGCGGTTAACTGGGTAATCAGGAAATAGATGATTAGATCCTGGGGGGTGAATCCGAGCACTTGAGCAGCGAAAATTCCGCTGAACACGACCACCGTATTGATGCCGTCGGTGTAGATCAGGAACGCCACCAAGTATACGACCAGTTCCCGGTAGCGGCGGATCGCACGAAAGGTGCTGCCGACTCTGGCAAATCCGACCGTCCACACACTGACATTCGGCGCTCGAGGCTGTGGGCATGCGCGCTCCTTCAGATACAGGAACGTTGGTATGCTGGCAATCAGGAAGAAAAGCGCGGTGGCCAGGAAGCTTTGCCGGTAGGACTCCAGATTCTCTGTCGCGAGGCCGCCCTTGACAAAAGGATAGGCCAGCGCGAGCGAGAAGAGACCGCCGAGATATCCGAGACCCCAGCCGGCTCCGGAGAGCCGGCCCATCTCTTCGCGGTCTGCCAGTTCCACCAGGAAGGCATTATAAAAAGTGTATCCAAGTTCAAACCCGATGTTCGCCAATCCAAACAGGACGAGGGCCAGCACCACGTCGCCGGCCTTGACGAAATAGAGCCCGGCGGTGCACAGAATGCATAGCCCTGTAACCGCTGCAAGGTACTGCTTTTTTGCAGCCTGGTGATCTGCCATCGCCCCAAGAACCGGTGACAAAAAGGCAATGAGGATCATTGAAACGCCGTAGGCTGCTCCCCAGAGCGCTTCGCCGGCGCCGAGCGGACTGTCCTCAGTGACCACGATTTGAACGAAGTAGACACTGAAGGCGACGGTGATGATGATAGTCGTAAACGAAGAGTTCGCAAAATCGAAGAGACACCACGCGAAACGTTCGCGAGTGGAAACGGGTTCCGAAGAAAGAGCGGGCTTAGACAATAGGCTGCGCGGCCGCTTCGCGAATCGCCTGAGCGACTTCCCGATGCTGGGGGGTGCCTACGCGCGTGGAGGCACTTTTGGGGTCGGCCGACTTGTAGGGGAGCACATAGCGCTCTTTGGCTTCCAACCCCCGCAAGACCGCGTGCTGAAGTTGCAACTCCGAGATCTCGCCCTTTTTCACCGCTTGGTAAACTGCATCCATTCCGGCTACTTGCTGTTCCTGGTCCTTGCAAATGAGGAGAATATCCGCACCGGCCTGGAGCGAGCGGATCGCGGCCTCTTCGATACTGTAATGGTCGACAACGGCGTGCATCTCGAGGTCGTCCGTCAAGGCCAACCCCTTGAAGTGCAACTGCGAGCGAAGCAGATCGGTCATGATCGCCGGCGAGAGGGTTGCGGGAAATTCCGGATCCAGGGCAGGGTATTTGACGTGCGCTGACATGACCGCGGCCAACCCATTTTGAAAACAGTGCACGAAGGGACGCAATTCAATCTCTCGCAGCCGCTCGAGGCCATGCGGAACGATCGGCAGCTCATGATGCGAATCCGCGGTGGTGTCGCCGTGGCCTGGGAAATGCTTGCCGCAGGCAAGGACGCCGTTGTCCTGGAGTCCGGCAATGACCGCGAGGCCCAGCGTTTCAACTTGCAGGGGATCGTTGCCGAAAGCCCGGTCCCCAATGATAGGATTCTCGGGGTTGCTGTTGATGTCGAGGACCGGGGTGAGGTTCATATTCACTCCGATCGCTCGAAGCTCTTTGGCCGTCACCTCCGCAAAGGAATACGCCAGTTCCACCGTTCCCGCGCGGCCGAGTGCCCCCTGACCCGGGAAGACGGTAAATCCCTTGGGAAGGCGCGCCACGCGCCCGCCTTCTTGATCGATCGCGACAAAGAGCGGCATCGCGGGCGCCAGTTTCTGAAGAGCATTGACCAGGTGAGCGGCCTGCGATGGCTCTTGGAGGTTTCGGCTGAAGAGAATCACACCGCCGGGATGATAGTGCTGAAAGAGGGTCCGAAGATCTTTCGAGACTTCCGTCCCATGGAAGCCAAGCATGAAAAGCTGACCGACCTTCTCTTTCAGATTCATATCGTCCTTCTCACCTTGCTATCTCACTCACCCACCCTAGGCGCGCCAAGACGCGCCTTTTTCCCATGGCCCCGCGCGCCTTTTTTTACCTTCGCACCCTGCCGGTGCGGCGAACTGGAGACTCGTCGGCGGGACCGGCCGTTTGCGGTCCCTTGCTGACCTTGTGCCCGGTTGCGAAGGAACTGAATCAACAACCGGGCGCCGACGCCGGTAGCGCCCTTCGGAATGTAAGCCTTCTCACGATCGCTCCAGTCGGTGCTGGCGATGTCCAGATGGGCCCAGACAGCCTTGCCGATAAACTTGCTGAGAAAGGCGGCAGCTGTAATGGTGCCGCCGGGCCGCCCACCGGTGTTCTTGACGTCGGCGACGTCGCTCTTGATCAAATCATAGTAGTCATCCCACAACGGTAGTTGCCACGCCCGCTCTCCCGATTCCTCGCCGGCCTGTTTCAGCTCCTGGATCAAGGCCTCGTTGTTGCCGAGGACGCCGATGGCGACGTTGCCCAGGGCCACGACGCAGGCGCCGGTGAGCGTGGCGATGTCCACGAGGACTTCCGGATTGTATCGGGCGGCGTATGTGAGCCCGTCCGCCAGGATCAGCCGCCCTTCGGCATCGGTATTGATCACCTCGATCGTCTTTCCGGAGAGACTGGTCAGCACGTCCCCAGGCTTCGTAGCGCTGCCGCCCGGCATGTTCTCGGTCGCGGGAATGATCCCCACGATGTTCAACGGCAGCCGCATTCGGACTGCCGTACGTACGGCTGCCAGCACAGCGGCGCCGCCCGTCATATCGGCTTTCATCTGATCCATGTTGTCCGCCGGCTTGATTGAGATCCCGCCGGAATCGAAGGTGACGGTCTTCCCGACCAATGCGATGGGCCGTTT
>VBON01000154.1 GCA_005877525.1 Nitrospirota bacterium | reverse complement strand
TTGCAGAGGCACAGGCTTGCCGTCATAGAGCGCTAGGAGCCACCGGATAGGGCGCGCGAATCGGACTCCGGTTTCATTCCAACGCATCGTTTTCGGAAAGCTCAGACCTTCCAGGAGCTGTAGGAGCAAGTCCGGGAGGAGGACTCGGGCCTTTCGTCCTGGATCTCGCTTCACCGCGAACAGGTAATCGCCCTTCGGGGTGGCCCGTATCTCCAGCTTCTCGACCGGCACCCCCTGCCCCGCAGCAAAGCCTATCGCCGCCTTCGTCGGTTTCCCCTGTGGATCGATAGCGACAGCTTTCGACGGCCCCATGACTTCGGTCGCCGCCGGTTCCTGCGCCTTCGACATACCTTCGACCACCAGCGTCAAACGTCGCGGGGTAGCGAGAGTCGTGATGGGCCCATGGCAAAGGCGGCTGAGCTCAAAAAGACGGACCGCCTGGTGTCTGAGTTCCGCCAACGCCGGCGCGACAAACTGAGCCGGCAATTCTTCGGTGCCGATTTCCAACAGCAGTTCCGATCTTGTAGGTTCTGCCGCCGTCTTGGCTTTCCGTTCCCTCATGCGCGCGCGATCGTCGAGGCTGCTCCAGATTTTAGGAGCGGAAATCCCTTCGCTTCGCGGTCCTTCACATATCCTTCGGCGCAGATGCGCGCCAATGCCCGGACGCGCGCGATGTACGCAGTGCGTTCCGCGACACTCAGGGCGCCTCTCGCGTCGAGCAGGTTGAACAGATGGGAACTCTTCATACAGTAATCATAGGCGGGCAGGATCAGTCCCTGCTCAGCCAAGCGCTTGCCTTCGCCTTCGTAGCCGGTGAATGTCTGCATGAGCAACTTCACATCTGCCGTCTGGAAATTGTACGTGGAGAACTGCACCTCGCTCTCGTGGTGAATGTCGCCATAACGGACCCCGTCGGTCCACATGAGATCGTAAACGTTATTGACGCCTTGCAAGTACATCGCAATACGTTCCGTGCCGTACGTGATCTCGGCCGAGATGGGATTCAACTCAATGCCGCCGACTTCCTGGAAATAGGTGAACTGCGTAATTTCCATTCCGTCAAGCCGCACTTCCCAGCCCAAACCCCAAGCGCCCAAGGTTGGCGACTCCCAGTCGTCCTGGATAAATCTGACGTCGTGCTGTTGGGGATGAATGCCGAACGTGCGAAGACTCTGGAGGTAGAGATCCTGAACGTTCGCGGGCGCCGGCTTTAGGATTACCTGGTACTGGTAGTAATGCTGAAGTCTATTCGGGTTCTCTCCGTAGCGTCCGTCGGTAGGCCGCCGGCAGGGTTGTATATACGCGGCGCGCCATGGCTCAGGCCCCAAGACCCGAAGAAAGGTTGCGGGGTGGAAAGTCCCGGCGCCCACTTCCAAATCGTATGGTTGGTGAATGATACATCCTTGATCAGCCCAGAAGCGGTGCAACGCAAACAACAGATCCTGAAGGGTCACACTAGCGTCCCCGATCTTCACAATGGCGGCGCTCAACGTAACAAAAGTGCCTTGTGTTGTCAATCGAACGGAAGGCTTCGCGAGTCGTATTCATTGACTGTTTCCCCTGTTCTTGCTAAGGTTTTATAGATATTCCAACCGTCCAGCGAAGGAGAATCGCCTTGCCGAGCACCACGGAGATCGTCACCAGTCTCAAGAATGAGGCGACTCGTTTGCGGATCCTCACAGCCGGAAGCAGGCATCCGACAAGCTGCCTTACCGCCGCAGATATCGTGGCGACCCTATTTTTCTCCGTCATGAGATTTGACCCTAAGAATCCGAAGAACCCGAACAACGATCGGTTCGTGCTGTCCAAAGGGCATGCGGCGCCCATTCTGTATGCCGCCTGGGCCGAGGCAGGCGCCTTCAAGACTGATGATCTCCTTCAGCTGCGAACATTACAAAGCGACCTGGAAGGCCATCCGACCCCTCGGTTGAATTTCGTGGACGTGGCCACCGGCTCTCTGGGCCAAGGCTTGCCGGCCGGCATCGGCATCGCGCTGAACGCTAAACGTCTCGATCATTCCGGCGCTCGCACCTATGTCTTGATGGGTGACGGCGAATCGGTCGAAGGCTCGAACTGGGAAGCGGCCGAGCTCGCAATGCATTTTCAACTCGATAACCTCTGCGCGATCATCGATATCAACCGCCTTGGCCAAAGCGATCCCACCATCTTGCAACACGACATCGAGGCGTACCGTGCTCGATGGAGCGGTTTCGGGTGGAACGTCCTGCCAGTGGACGGGCATGATATCGGGGCGCTCTTGAACGCATTCGCCCAGGCGGCACAGTCGAAAGGCCGTCCCACCATCGTTCTCGCACGCACCCTGAAGGGCAAGGGGGTATCGTTCGTCGAAGACAAGATGGACTGGCACGGCAAAGCCTTTAAGAAAGGCCCGGAAGCGGACCAAGCGCTTGCTGAGCTGAACGCCGCATTGACGCCGAACGGCCATCCACCGGAGATTCAGCGGCCAGAAGCGGCGCCGGCGTCAGCCGAAAAATCCGCCGTCCAAGAAGCCGATAAACCCCTCGTCCTAGAAATGGAGAGCACGAGCAAGAGCAAGAGCAAAAAGACTCACGTGCCGCCTCCCGCCTACGATCTGTTAGCGTCTGTGTCGACCCGCGAGGCGTTCGGCGACGCCCTGATGAAGCTGGGAGAATCGAATCCGCTGGTCGTGGTGCTTGATGCGGACGTGAAGAATTCGACCTTTACCGACAAGTTCGGGAAGCAATTCCCCAACCGTTTCTTCGAAAACTTCATCGCCGAGCAGAACATGGTCGGCGCGGCCGTGGGGTTGGCCAGCCAGGGAAAGATTCCGTTCGCAGCCACTTTCGCCTGCTTTTTGACCCGTGCCTATGACTTCATTCGCATGGCGGCGATCAGCCATGCGAACATCAAATTAATGGGCTCGCACGTAGGGGTCTCAATCGGCGAGGATGGGCCTTCTCAAATGGGTCTCGAGGATCTCGCGATGATGACGGCGCAACCCGGTGTCGTCGTCCTGTACCCGTCCGATGCCGTCTGTACCCACTGGCTCACGGCGCTGGCCGCCGAGCACGAGGGCATGGTCTATATCAGAACCGGCCGGCCGAAAACCCCGATCCTTTATAAGAATACGGAACACTTCGTGATTGGAGGCTCCAAGATTTTACGGCAGAGCGCCGCTGATAAGATCACTGTGGTAGGCGGAGGCATCACTGTCTTTGAAGCCCTCAAGGCGCATGACTTGCTGGCCCAAAAAGGCATTGCGATCCGGGTGATTGACCTCTACAGCATCAAGCCGGTCGACCGGGAGACGCTCCTGAGTTCCGCTCGTGCGACGCGAAACTCCATCCTGACGGTTGAGGACCATTATAAGCATGGTGGCCTGGGCGATATGGTTATGTCGGCTGTCGGCAGCGAAGGCGTCAAAGTGCACAAGATGGCAGTCACCGAGATTCCGCACAGCGGCAAGCCAGAGGAGTTGATAGACCGCTATGGCATCAGCGCCAGGCACATCGTAGAAAAAGTCACGAAGCTCGTCGGGTCAGCCGTCGCCGCGAAGGCTTAGGACAGATTCAGCACCAGCAGCTTTCTTTCAGTCATCTCTTCAATCGCATAGCGCACGCCTTCGCGCCCCAGCCCGGAGTTCTTCACGCCTCCATAGGGCATCTGATCCGCACGGAAGGTAGGGATTTCGTTGATCAAGACCGCCCCCGCATCGACATTCTCGTACGCCTGAAAAGCCTTTTGGATGTCGCGCGTGAAAACCCCGGCCTGCAGACCGTACGGCGAGTCGTTCAGAGCGGCAATCGCCTCCTCAAACTTGCGATATGGCGTGATGTTGACCAAAGGACCAAAGGCCTCTTCCCGGCTGACCTTCATCTCTGATTTCACATCGGTCAGCACGGTCGCGTCAACAAGACTCCCGCGGCGCTTGCCGCCGAGCTGGAGAGTCGCCCCACCGGCGACCGCTTCCTGAATCCACAATTCCACTCGCTTCGCCGCATTCTCATCGATGAGTGGCCCGATCGTCGTGGCTTCATCCAGGGGATCTCCGGCTTTCAACGAGCGGACATGCTTTAGCAGTCGTTCGAGGAACGGTTGATAGATCGATTCATGGACATAGATGCGTTGCACCGAGATGCAGGTCTGCCCGGAATACCCATACCCCCCGACGGCGCAGCGTTCGGCTGCCCGGTCGAGATCCGCATCCGGCTCCACGATCACGCCGGCATTCCCGCCAAGCTCAAGGACCACGCGCTTTTTGCCAGCTTTGCTCTTGAGCTTCCACCCTACCGCTGCGCTGCCAGTAAAGCTCACCATGGCGAAGCGATCGTCCGCGACCATGCGCTCAGCCAGAGCGTTCGCGCACGGCAGGATGCTGAACATGCCATCCGGCAGGCCAAGGTGGCTGAGAACCTCTCCCAGCAACAGGGCGGTTAACGGCGTTTGTGGAGCAGGCTTGAGCACGATGGGATTCCCGACCGCGATCGCCGGAGCGACCTTATGCGCCACGAGATTCAGCGGAAAGTTGAACGGCGTAATGCCGAGAATTGGACCAATCGGAAAACGCCGGGATATGCCGAAGTGCCGGTCCGTGCCCGGCGAGATGTCAAGTGGCACAACCTCGCCCGGAATGCGCTTGGCTTCTTCACCCGCAATCGCAAAGGTATTGATGGCTCGACCGACTTCCCGCCGGGCGTCGGCGATCGGCTTTCCGGCTTCGGAGCAGAGGCAGCGCGCAAATTCTTCGGTTCGGCTGGTGATCGCGGTGGCCACTGCGGTGAGCGCACTTGCTCGTGCGTGGGACGGCAGCCGCCGGCTGACAGCAAATGCAGCAACAGCCGCATGGATCGCCTCTTCGATCTCTTTGTCAGTGGCGAGACTGACCTCGGCCAGAATCTCACCATTATAGGGGTTGCGGATCGAAGTAGTTTCACCGGTTTCCGTCCAACGCCCGGCAATCAACATTGCGCGAGGTGTCATACTGCGATTCTGTCGTAGCCTCTAAAACGAAGTCAAGCAGAGGATGGAAAGCGAGGACGACCGTAGCGGCCTTACTGCGGCCGTCATCACCCTTTGCAACCGAAGAGCAATGGGTACCCGGCACAGCCTGATAGTAAGTAGTGCTGCTTTACATCTCGGAGAATCGCTTGTTACACTGCGGCCCTATGCATAAATCGTCAGAACTCCGTCAAATCCCCGTGCTCTCTTTCCTCAAAGACCAGGATTTGAAAGCCCCCAGTGAAGACATCACTGAAGCGCAGTACGAAAAAGGGCAGTACATCTTCAAGGAAGGCGATCCTACCGAGTGCTTCCATGTACTCACAAAAGGCGCGGTCAAATGCGTGAAGTCGTCGCAAGGAGGCAAGGAAGCGGTCCTCAAAATGCTTCTTCCCGGGGACCTCTTTTGCTGTGAAGCGGCAGTCTTTGACGGCAAGCCTCATCCTGGTTGCGCGCAACCCATGGGACCGGTGACAGTT
>VBON01000153.1 GCA_005877525.1 Nitrospirota bacterium | reverse complement strand
TGGTTCCGCCATACTCCATGCCGAACCGGTCGGCAAAGTACGTGAAGTCTTGATGATACGAACCGAATTTCACCCCGCGTAATGGCCGAGCCATTACCTTCCACTCTTGGATCTTGGCGTCGAGCTGGGCCATAAACGCTTTCAAATTCGCCTCAAACGTAGCCCGATGCTGGGGAAAATTCAACGTGAGCCCTTCCGCGACGGTCTGCGCGATCAGCACCCGCTGACGCTGACCGCCGGACAGCGCCGGGAACGGCTTCCGCTGGAGATCGCCCAGCCCGACGTCGTCGAGACAGCCACGGACCAACTCCCGCTTCGCGTGGGTGACCGGCCGGCCTGGCCCGACGCGCCCATACGTCCCCATGAGCGCCACCTGAAAAACTGTCAACGGAAAAACCATCTCGATAGTTTCCCGCTGCGGGACGTACCCGAAACGGACCGGACTTCCATCGATCTCCCTGCTGATGCACCCACGAAGCGGCTCCAGAATGCCCGCCATGCCTTTCAGGATCGTACTCTTGCCGCATCCGTTCGGCCCCACGAGAGCAAGAAAATCGCCCCGGTTAACATCAAACGCGAGGCCCTCGAGGACGGGAACCCCGTCGTATCCCAACGCGACGTTTTGAAACCTGACGATCCCCTCAGCCATTCGCGCTCTCCTCACACCTTCCCCGCGACGCCGGCGGCTTGCGCAGCTTTAAGCAGTTCCCGGATGTTGTATTCGATCAAGTCAAAATAGGTTTTCACTTCCGGCACGCCGCCGACCATGATCGGCAGCTTCACTACCTTTCCACCGACCTGGGCTGCGATCTGGCTCGGCACCTTCTCGCTGAAATGCGGCTCGCGGATCACCACCTTGACCCCTTCCGTTTTCATGTTCTGCACCAACTCCACCAGATGGCCCGCCGTTGGTTCGATGCCGGGCTTCAATTCAATGGTTCCGACATACTCCATGCCGAACCGGTCGGCAAAATACGTGAAGTCTTGATGATACGAAACGAATTTCACCCCGCTTAATGGCCGAGCCATAACCTTCCACTCTTGGATCTTGGCGTCGAGCTGGGCCAGAAACGCTTTCAAATTCGCCTCAAACGTAGCCCGATGCTGGGGAAAATTCAACGTGAGCCCCTCCGCGATGGTCTGCGCGATCAGCCGCCCCCCTTCGGGGTCCAGATTGAAATGCGGGTTGCCGGCCGGATGCAGTTCCCCTTTGGCTCGGCTGAGGTCCGTCGGCACCTCTTTGGGAGTCACCTTGAGCGACACATCGATATACCCGATATTTCCTTTCAGGATTTTGGGATTGCGGGCCTCGCTCACCAACGCCGGAATCCAGGAATGCTCGTATTCGAGCCCCATAATCACCAAGACCTGTGCGCGATTCAACTTGGGCACGAATGAGGGCTTGATGGGCACGCCATGCGGGTCTTCAATGCCTTTTGCCAGGCTTTCGACTGTTATGAGATCGCCTCCGACCCGGGCCGCGATGTCGGCCAGGTCCGGAAGGGTCGTGACCACGTAGATTTTCTCCTCGGCGCGGGCCATGCTGCTGGAGAAGAGCGCCAACGCGAAGGCCAGCCCCCAAAGACGATTACGCCATACGAGAGTCATCAGCTTGCTCCTTTCCACATCGACTTCGGTTTATTCCCGTTCGGAAAACCCATGCGAGTGGCTGCCGAGGAACGCGGTCCATTGGAGGAAGAACTCGTTGGCATCCTGAGCGTTCCCCCGATCGGAGCGGTTATACTGCAGACGCAGCCGCTGGAATTCGCTGGGGAACCACGTCAAGTACGCCGTCCACGTGCGGTTGTCGGTCCGATGGCCGGTCGCGTTCAGCGTGGACGCTGGCAGACCGGTGAAGGGATTCGTCACAAGCAACGGCTCCGACTGCAACTGGAAATAGTCAAACCGGAAGCCCGGCCGCCACTGCTTGCTCAGGCGATACTCGGCATAGACATAGCCACCCCAAGCTCCCTGGCGAACCGGATTGCCGAAAATATCTCTCCGAGGTCCGCCGTTCACCGGGTCCGCACCGCCGATGTCATGCAGCAACTCTCCGGCAATCGTCAGGCTCTGGCGCACACCGTATCCCAGCGGATACCATCGATATTTAAAATCCATGCCGACAAGCCGCCGCTCGAATCGTCCGGTGTTCGTGACGTCTTCGGCGTTGGGCGCCTCGGCAATCGAACCGCCAAGTTCCACGTTGTTATCGTCGTTGATGTCGAAGTAGGTCTGCAGCCGGCCCATGTAGGTCAGCCCCTTGATCGGACGGCTGTTGACGTTGCTCACGCCGTCACGGAAATCGGCCCCCAGCTTATTCCCGACCGTACCGCTGGCTCTGAGAAAAAACGGCGTGGGGGCAAGCCAGCTCACTTCCACGCCATTGGTCTGAGCCTCTCCACCCACAAATGCGGCAATTGACGGTGGGCGATCCACGAACGGCAGGTCGTGATCGTGCCGGTGGGGCAACACGCCAAAGTCGGCGAAGAACCGGCCGCCGCGGACCGTCAGGTTGTACGGCAGGCGCGTCGTGACGATAGCGGCTTCCTCGACGGCGAGCGTCGCCTCGTCATTGTTTGCCGCATCGGCCGAAGCGTTGATGGTCGCGTAGGCCCGCGTGAAGGGATCCACATCGGCCGAGATGAACAACTCGGCGCTGCGAAGATTGAAATCCGCGCCGGCTGGACGGGTGTTGTTGATCCGTGCCCCGGCCTGGGGGCCATTGCCCGGATTGAATCCCTGGGCGTTGGATTTGTAAGAGCCGATGGTGTCGATGCCGAGGGAGATGGCTGGATTGAATTGGGACGCGAAGGTCTTTTTGCTGGCGTCCAGCGCCGCGTTCGCTTTCGCCTCCACCTCCTGGATCTTCTTTGTTTCCAATTTATCGATCTGCCGCTGCAACTGCCTGAACTGTTCCTCCATCTGCAACATCTGTTTCTTCAAATTCTCAAGCTCGGACGCTTTCTCCTCTGCAAAAACGGCAGGTGCCAATGGGCCCAAGCCGAACGCAAAGACAATGAGAAGCGCGAGCGCGCGAGATCGTGCATGCATACAGACACCTCATGTCCGGATAGTTAAAGCGCCGCCTGCGGCCGAATTGAGCCGAAGTTCTACGGCGCAGCGATGGGGATACGGACTTTAGAGGGTCTGAGCGGGAGGGGCGCGGGCGGGAAGAGTAGTCAGGAGCAAATGCTCGACGAGACGATCACTGTATGGAGTTTCGAGCGCAGGCGCCGCCGGCTGTGAGGCCAGGACTGGAGCGTCACCGACGACCGAGGAAGAGGTATGGCTCTGAACCCAAGAGCAGAGATCCGCAGCCGAATGCTGGTGGCCATCCTGGTCCGCCTCGCCGAGCGCATGGTGCAGCTCGAGCGTTGCGGCCAGCGCAGGGAAGGCCAGCAGGCACAACCCCAGAAGCAAGACCAATGGCAGTATGAGAAGACGCGTCTTCATCATCTTAGGCAGTTGCCTCTATAGCACAGGTCTCTCGTAAGGGTCAAGTTTATGGTATAGTTCGTCAAAACTTGCGGGTCCTGTCGCCGAGCCACCCTCTTAGAAAACTATGTTAATCGACAGTCATTGCCACATTGATGACGCGCGCTTCGACGCCGACCGCGAGGCGATGATCCAACGCGCGCGCGACGCCGGGATCGGGCATTTCGTGACGATCGGGTGCGACCTTGAGACGAGCCGCGCCGCTGTGGCCCTGGCTCACAAGCACCCCTTCATCTCCGCGACCGTAGGCGTCCACCCGCACGAAGTGAAGCACATCCAGGACGGCTGGTATGACGAACTGCGGGCGCTGGCGAAATCCAAAGGCGTCGTCGCCTACGGCGAGATCGGGCTGGACTACCACTACGACCACTCCCCGCGCGACGTGCAGCGCACGCGCTTTCGCGAGCAGGTACGTCTTG
>VBON01000128.1 GCA_005877525.1 Nitrospirota bacterium | reverse complement strand
CAAAGCCCACAACCCGTGGCGGACTGTGAGGCCATATCCGCACTCGGAAGACCTGTTTTCCACTTCCATGTTCCTCGATTGCCGTCAGCAGGCGAATGCCGCCAAACATGCCGGTCCGCACTTCCAGATCCCAGCGGTCAAAGGCGCCTCCCCGCAGCACCACCACGCCGTGCAGTCGCATCTTCGCTTCGAAACATTCGAGTCGTGTCGACGATGACTGCCAGCGTTCACTCCAGATGGTGAACTTCCGCGGTCGTGGGAGAGCCATGGCGGCATGGCCACGCCACCGCCAAGGGGCGAGGCCATCACGCAGGCGACCCCAGAGCCGGGCCAGTGGCTGAAGAAGGTGCAGTAAGGCGGTCAATCCGCGGAGCTTGAGCAGGCCCCTCTGAGAGTGAGGAAGGCTGCTAAAGGAAGCATGTCTGGCACCCTGCATCGCTTGAAGAATGGGCATACCAGCGGTGAGAACAAAGAGCGGTAAAATAAAGAGCGGTAATGCAATCAGCAGGGGCTTCCACCAAACACCGAGAACAGAGAGAACACCGACTGCGACGGTGAGCAGGAACCATTCCGGCATCAGCGGAAGCGAACGCAGCAGGCTGGGAGCTGGCTGGTCCAACACCTGAAACGGGGCACTTCCCCACGTGCCTTGATAAATCCGGCTGTGCAAGCCGAAGATCCTCATCAGTCCTTTGCCATAGATGCGCCCGTGCCAACTGACATGTCCCAGACGGTTGTAGTTTTCCGGCCACTTTTTTTCCAACATCGCCTCAGCGCGTCCGTATCCTCGTTGCTGCTTCAAATATCCGAGCACAGAGTTTCGCCGGTGATGCCACACCATTGCTGCGGGGTTGAAACCGATCTTCCACCCGCGCTGCTGCAATCGCCAGCAGATATCAACATCATCCCCGGCCGAGCGGAATTGAGGATCAAAACCCCCAATGATCTGAAGGGCTGCCTTTCGGAACGCCATGTTGCAGCCCGGAATGTGCTCAGCCTCCTGATCCGACAGCAAAACGTGGATGGGACCGCCGGGCGCATTGGCGACACAATCAGCGATGATGCCGGCGTCCGGGGGCGGGATATTGGGGCCTCCTACGCCCACGTAACTGGTGGTCGTGAATGTGTGAGCGAGATATGTGAGCCAGTGCCGATCCGGAGAGGCATCATCATCAGTATAGGCGACGATTTCGCCTATGGCAGCTGCCAAGCCGGTATTGCGGGCGCTGCTCAACCCGCAATTCTCGGTGCTGATTATCCGAATTCCGTATTGCTCGGCAATCGTGCGGGTCGCGTCGGTTGAGCCGTCGTTGACCACGATGACCTCGAAGTGGGGGTATTCCATCTTCAGAAGGTTTTCTAGGCACGTGCGGATTGTTCGAGCGCCGTTGTAACTGCAGACGATGACCGAAATGAAGGGCCATTGGCGATTCTTGGGAAACGGCAACTCAGCGAAGGCATCCCGGACAGACGCCATCGATGGTTTGAGATCCCGGTTCCGCTCCGTGAGACCGAAATCCCAATCTTCAATGGCCGTACCGCCTCGATGCCATTCATCCGTCCAAGCGAAGACGAAGGCGCCGGCACAGCCCGCGGCAAAAGTCGTACGAACTTGCCAGTTGAGACTATTGGCCTGAACAAATTTGCCATGGCGACGACTATCCAATCCGATCTCGCCCATCATTAAGGGGCGATCCCCGGCAATATTGTGAAGTCGAGCGAGATAGGCTTCCAGAGAACCGTGCGATTCCAGATACACGTTGAAGCAGACAAAATCTAAGAAAGGGAGCTGCAAGTATTCGGTCGAGGGATAATTCACATAGGTGAACAAGGCTGTGGGATCTTCGTGCTTGGCGGCACGATATAACCGCTCCAGGAAACGTTCTGTCCGGCGACGGCCGTGCCAACGGACAATCGATGCGGGAATCTCGTTGCCGATCGCGTAAGCCAAAATAGCGGGGTGCCCGGCGCAGGTGCGCACCCCCTCGCATACGCGCTCCTCGATGGCCTGAGCGCGGCCCTTCTCGTTCAGAAAAGCGATGTGTTGTTCCCACGGTAAGCCGATGAACACGCGAAGGCCATAGCGAAGCGCGGTGTCTAGAAACCATTTCGGAGGGACGGTGTAAGTCCGAATTGCGTTGATTCCGTTGGCTGCCATCAGCGAGAAATCCCGATTGACGACCTCCTGGCGATGGTCTTCTCGACCTTGCGCATCGGCGGCGAACGTGCCATAGGTCACGCCGCGAACCCACAGCTTCTCTTCGCCGCTAAAGAGGAATTTACCGGCAGTCCGAGGCCGGTCCACGCGGGAACCTAGGCGTGCAGAAGTGGACAGCTGCGTATTCTCAAAAGGCAAACTGTCCTGACAATTCATGAATATTCGACTCTGCGTGAGTTGGAAGACAGCCTCTTATCGGTAGAACTACGTGGAAACTAAAGCGGATATGGCGCTAGCCAGACGATTCCTGAGATCACGGGTCTGCTAGATTAGAGCAATCTTAGTGCCATATGCCCAGGTTGCACTACCGCAATTTCGAAGGACCGTGGGAATTATCGTCGAAGGCGAGCGTGTGATCTACGCAGCATACCGTAGGGATTAGCGTACGGTCGTCAAGCAACGCTGAGCGGATGAGCCTGAAATGGTGATCAGTCTTTTCTTTCGGGGTGGCGTGTCAAAGTGACCTTTGCTTATCCTATCAGTGGCTGGCGTTGGTCATACAACTGCTCCACAATGGTCGCCTCGATGCGGTTCGTAATGGTCGTCCGGCCGGCCTTCCGGGATGCGACGAAGACCCCATAAACGTACACGTGATCGCCGTTCGCAACTTCTGGCTTGCCCTGCATGATCACCGTCACGTCCTCGGTACTATCTACCTTGTCCCTTAGGGTGAATGTGTAGAAGGGAAGATTGCGGGGGCCGGCGAGGATCTTAAGGCTACCTATTTTGCCGGTGACGGAGACTGTCTGCTGGTGATACTGGTTTCGATGCTCCAAGAGGTCTTTGACGGTTAACGAAGCGGATGCCGCTGGAAAGGCCCAGCAGAGCAAAAGCGCTAGCACCAGAATGGGGAGAGTCTGCCATGGCGTTACCAGGTCTTTGCTCCCACAGGGAGGACGTTGGTGCCGATAAATGGCCTTAAGCGCTCCTCCAGGTCTGCAAGTTTCGCCGCGGCGACCTCTGGATCTTCAACAGGCGGCGCTTGGGGCTCGTCTTTACGCGGCATCATGGTGCGAGCCCTGACGCGTTCGATGACGCTTTCGGTCGTCTCGTCGACTACATAAGCTTCCTCTTGAATAGTCCGAAGCCGTAACAAGCAGGGAAGACATTGGTTTGTCCGGGTCCACAACTTACTTTCATCTTCCTCAGACATGAGATAGGTAGCCAGGCTTCGCAGGAGTCCGGCAAGCACCTTACCGCCGCCATCGTGCTCGCAGGGCTTCGGCTCTGACGGCGCTGGCGCGGGAGGTAGCGATTGAAGCGTTTTCGACCACAGGTCTTCCTTGATTTCCAGAGTCTTGGTCCCCACGCCCTCATTCTTGTTGCCTCCCGCCATCCGGCTGCCAAGGCCGGCATTCACTGCCGCAGCGAATTGTCCTTCCTGGAGGGGAGCGTTCAAGGTCAATGCAAGGGCGTTCACATATCTTTGAATGGCTTTCACGCGTCGGCTTAGAATCGGACCCTGCGCGATCCCCCAAATCGTGGCGAGATGCTCATCGGACAGCGATGAGAGCATGACCACCCGGCGCTCCTGGAGCATCTGTTCGAGCCGCTTCTTAAAGCGATCGCGGCGTCGATGCTGGGCTTGGTACTCAAGACTCAGACGCTCCTTTAGATAGGCGTCTTCTTCAACCTCCTGCTTTTCCGCACGGGCGGCGAGTTTTCTCAACGCATAGGTTATAAGGGCTTGACGGGCTTGTAAGCGAAGTTCTTCCAGAGATGCTCCATCGAATCCGCACGCGGTGATCAAAAGCGTCTCAATGGCCTGAGTCTCCCTCTCCAGGCCCTGGAGATAATCGGTCATGAAGGAGATCTGAAGATCAAGGCGTTTTCGATGATCTCGCACCTGGGAAGCGTATTGCTGGACCTTGTGCTCGATCGCGGTGATCCATTCCCTCGGGAGAATGATCTTACGATCGGT
>VBON01000144.1 GCA_005877525.1 Nitrospirota bacterium | reverse complement strand
TGAAATCCTGCCAGCAGGTCTTGAAACAGACCCTGCCAGTAGGTCTCGACGGCGGACGGACGTATGTCCTTTTGCAATCGAATCGGCAATTTACACACCGCCGAGATGAGGAAAGTAGCCGCATTGATGTACAGGACGTTCTGGGGTCCCATGAGCGCGATCAGAATTCCACTGATCCCAGGTCCGAGAAGCTGTCCGATGGTCGCGCTGCTCTGCATCAGGGCATTGGCTGTCGTCAACTGGTCACGTTTCGCGATGAGGGGAATCGCGGCATTCAGAGCCGGGCTGAACGCCATCGACACAAGAGCGATCAGAAACACAAGCACATAGAGCCAGGCCAGGGTGAGCATCCCCATGGCATACAAGATGGGGATCAGGCTCAGCAGGGCTACCCGGGTAAGGTCGATGACAATCATGGCCATGCGCTTCGGCACCCGGTCGAGAAAGACGCCGGCAAGGGGACCGAGAAACAATGGCGGCACCGTTTGTAAGATCCCGATGATTGTCATCTTCAGAGCGGAGCCTGTCAGGTTGTAGACGAACCAGAGCAGTGCGACCTTGCTGACGCCATCCCCCACTTGGGAAATCACTTGGCCTGTCCAGAGCCAGGCAAAATCCTTGGACTTGAGCAGGTCCCGCCAAGCGTCAGCGTTCGTAGTTAAGGAAGTAGCCCGCGTCCGGACAGTGTGCCGCACCTGACGAGCGCGGCTGACGAGACTACCGGTTTGCTGGCGAAGGTATGCCGTAGGATGCGGCTTCAATTTGTGCCGGCGTGGAGCATGGCGGGCGGTCCCCCGGGCCATGCAGCCCGGGGGAATTGATGAGATTTATTTCGTCAAGACATTACCGGACGAAGGCTGCCCGGGAATGTCACTGGCAGCCGGTGGTCCGGTGCGCTTGTCGGGCTGCCCTGCTACGGAGTCCATGCTCGAGCCCGTAACTCGCTCAATGGAAAATGCGTAGCCCTGGGGCTCCATATGGGCAATGACCTTATCGCCGACCTGTAGGTTGCGCTCAAGTTTGGTTCTCTGATCCAGCTGGATCTTGATTTCCTTTCCGCTACGATCCTTGACAAGGTACGATTCCTGATCCATTTTTACTACCTCGCCTTCCACCACGGCAGGCGGCATCTTTTCCGGCGTGGCCGCCGTGCCCTCTCCCTTAGGATTCGCACCAGGCAAGGGTTCATTCGTTCCAGCCGCATACGAAAATGAGCACACGGACCCCAACAGAACGGCAAACGTGAGGGCGCCTAGTTGCTTCTTCATTTTCCGCCTCCTCGGATTTGGGAAGGGTTAAAGACCTGACACTGGCAATGATGGTCGTAGTTTTTTCCTTAACAATTACCTGAGCATAAAGACAACGGACAAAACACCGGCAGGCCGGCCAAAATATCTAAAAGACTTACGGCCACCAATAGCGATAGGGGTAGGGGTATGGGTATGGCCAAAAAGGATAAGGCCAGGCCCAGTAGGGATAGGGGCGGGGTTCCAGGTAGTCCATGCGGCCAGGATCTTGCCAGACTTTTAAAGTTTTGTTCTGCACGACCGGATAGGTGTAATTGATTTCATCTAATGGCAGCGTCTCCCCGCCAATTACTTCTCCCACCAGCGACACGAACGTGCCGGGCGGAACTATGGCTGGATCCAGAAACTCCTGCTGGACAGCCAGGAAGCGGCCGCTGGACTGAGTCAGCATGGGGATGGGACGATCCGCCTTGTCCAAAGGCAATTCGAGAATCTCTATCTGAGTTTCATGCTTGAGCCGTTTGGCGTTGAGGACTTTTCCTCCCAGCGCCACCCATCGGCCACGGAATGTAGCTGGGTCAGTCTGCAATGACTGGAAGGAAACATCACGCGAGATGCGTCCTTCCATATCGGAAGGAACTAGCTGCGAGGCGCTGCAACCGGCCAGCAGCAACAGCCCGACTGGCGCGCTGAGTCGTACTATATTTCGAAGCGCGCTCCGCAGTCGGTCCGTTACATTTAGTAGAGGTAAGGGCCAGGACATCGCCATACCTGGCTCGGGCGTCTTACGAATGGGCGTCAGGGCCGCTTTTTATCGGAGTCATTAGGCTTTCCCGGCACTGACGAGCTGTTTGGATCTGCCGGAGCGCCAGGCTTGGGAGGACCACCCGGTACCACATCCGGATTGATGGCCATTGCAGGATCTGGATTGATCTTGGGAGGAATGGACGCGCGCGGATCGGGAGAAGGCCCCGGATCCACTCGAATCCCTGGATCAATGCCCGTCTCCGGGGTTCGAGGTGGCGCCTCCTTGGGCGGCGTCGTGGGCTCCACCCCCAGAACCATCGGAACCCCGGTGAAGACCGACAGCAGCAGAATTATCCCGAGCAGAAGGCATTTCATCCCTTAGTCTTCCGGGTGAACGTCAATCACCATATTCGCTTCATCGACTTCCACCTTTAATTGACTACCCTTTTTTAGGCCAGCCACTTTGCTCACTGCAGCTGGATCCACCTGCAGTGCTTTCTGCCCATCGGCCGTGGAGAGCGTGATTTTCTTACCGGAAATGTCTGCGTCTTCCAATCGGCCCTTCAACACTCGATGTCCGCGGCCAGGTGTGCTCGCCTTATGGGCATCGATAATCACGTTGTTTTCATCTATGACCAAGGAAACCTCATCCCCCGGCTTGAGATCTTCCTGGCCCAGCCGTTCCATCTTCGTAAGACTCAATGTACGGGGCTGAAGCTGATCGGGGACCTTCAAAAAAATCACGCCCGATTCCACCTTCTCGACAACCGCATGGACTTCGTTGTGCTGCCCTACAACATTAGCCGGCTGATCTGCCCCCCGAGCGGGTGGACAACACAACACGAGGAGTGCCGCCATGACTGAAACCTGTGCTATGTGGTATTTCATCGTGATCTCCTGTTGTCTGGAGGGCCAAGTCCATCTGATGAGACCTGGGCCCACGCAAGCAAGTGGTCTTTTCGCCGTGTGAGCTTGCCGTTCAGCGCTTACGGAAGCGGCTGGCCGGGCTGCCGGCGGCCGGCTTGCTTCATAAATGTGGCCACGCCCATATCGGAGATTTCGGCTTCGATCAACTGGCCTTTCTTGAAGCGGCATAGACCTGGACCTGCTTCCAGATTTCCAGAGCTAGATCTCGTTCCAGGACCAACTTCAGAGCCTTGCTGTTTATCTGTCAAAGAGAGATCCTGCGGCGCCTTCGCATCCGGTTTATCGCTGGCGGAGGGTGCTGGCAGCAGACTCGAGGGCGAGCCTTGGTCGGCGCCACAGAACATTCGCGTGTTCTGATTCACCACAAGGCGAATTTCATTGCCATGACCATCCTTGATCAGATATTTATCACCATCGATTTGGAGCACTTCACCACGTACTGCCTGCCTCGCACCGCCCAGTGTCACCTGGGTATCCTTGATGACTCCCTCGCTCGCCCCCATTCCCATTCCTGAACTGGCGCTGGAAGGCGGCTTGGCAAGCGGACCCGAAGCACGTTTGATCGAAATGGCATGTCCCGGCAATGTCCGCTGCACTTCAACAATGTCTCCTATTCGCAGGCCTTTGTCCATGTTGGTGCCCTTGTCTACATGAACCCGCACCTCTTTACCTTCGGCATCACGGAGGGTGTAAAATTCCCCTTCGATCTGCATCAACTCTCCCTTCACGAATGGAAATGCAGGTTGTGGGAAATCCGCGGGGCCGGCTCCTTGTTGGCCGCCGATCTGCTGGTTCTCCGTATATGGCGGAATCTCCATACCGCTCCGATCCTTCAGCGCGGACGACTCGAGCCTGTTCCGCTCCTCAATATTCTGACGCTGAAGTCCCTGCTGCCGTTCTTGCTGTTCCTGCGCAGTTTGAGAACGCAACCCCG
>VBON01000143.1 GCA_005877525.1 Nitrospirota bacterium | reverse complement strand
CTGGGCCACAGCGGCGTCAAAGCATTCCCTGCGATACGAAAGGTAAACTGATTAGTTCTCCTGTTGTCTTCCGAAGATCAAATCTCACTGTCTGTAAAGCGGAGCCAACAGTTTCCACACAATCTTCAGTCTAACCCTGCTCAAACCCAGGTTGACAGCATCCCGAGGGTGGCTTAGCCTTTATTGCCCTCTACGTGGGCTTGAGAGGACGAAGCGGATATAAGAGACATTCTACGCATCAGATTGGCAAATCATCCCGGCTTTCGCATCCTGGAGGCTGCCAATGGCTCTGATGCGCTGGAATTGACCCGGCAGCAACGACCTGACTTGATCATCCTCGACTGGTTGATGCCTGGATTCAACGGAATGGAAGTACTGAAAGCATTGAGGGAAAGCCCTGAACTAACGACCATTCCAGTTATTATGATGACAGTCAAGTCCGAGCTGTCGGCGCAAGCCCAAGGGCAGGCGATGGGAGTTGTGGCTTACCTCATCAAGCCCTTCGATGCAGCCAGGCTAATGGAAACCGTTCAGAAGGCGCTCAAAGAAACGAGCTGACCTGCCACTAGGACTCTCTTCAGTCTTGTCTCTTAATTGACCGTCTGCCGGCTCGCGCTGGAACGCACATTTATCGTATCGCGCGGCTAATCTCCTTCTTACTTAGCAAAAAGTTTTCTTTCCCTACTAACACCATTGGGTAACTATTCTTTCGTACTAGGGGACCGGCCTGAAGCCTAAAGGGTACGCTCGTCGGTTTTATCAGACAGGTTTGCGGACAGAGGACAGGTGTATTGCAACGAACTACGCTGTACCTTCCGGTAATCTTTGATCAAGCCAACGTATCTGATTGACACTGTTGTTTTTGGTTCCCTGGAATCTGCCTTGCTCACATACTTAGCACCATTTCTCCATGCTCATACACAGTCGGGTAGTCGTGGAACTTAAAGCAGCGGAAGGCTGAGACATACTTAAGAATGATGGATGCGGGAGAAATTTAAACGTAAGATGAGCGACAGCTTATTCACCATGTCGCCAAAGGAGTTTTATAGTGCGAATTGCACAAGTCGCTCCTCTTTATGAAAGTGTTCCTCCGAAATATTACGGCGGTACAGAACGGGTTGCTTCATATTTGACTGAAGAGTTAGTTCGCCAAGGCCATGATGTGACGCTCTTTGCGAGTGGCGATTCAGTGACCAAGGCTCGTCTGGTGTCCTGCACTCCTCAGTCTTTGCGTCTTGATTCCGGCTGCGTTGACCAATTGGCCCATCACTTCGTGATGCTGGAAAATGTGTTTCGAGAAGCTGCGCGATTCGATATCATCCATTTCCACATCGACTATCTCCATTTTGCCTTGACAAGGCGTGAAGGCAGGCCTGCCGTGACCACGCTTCATGGGCGGCTGGATTACCCTGATCTCGTGCCGCTTCATCGTGAATATCTGCCGATGCCCGTGGTCTCGATTTCGGATTCCCAACGTGAACCCCTTCCGTGGTTGAACTGGCAGGGCACTGTCTATCACGGCTTGCCCAAGGATTTATACCAGTTTCATCCTGAGGAGGGGAAATATCTGGCCTTTATGGGACGGATCTCGCCGGAAAAGCGCGTGGACCGGGCCATCGAGATCGCGAAGCGACTAGGCATGAAGCTGAAGATCGCGGCCAAGATTGACCGGGTGGATCGCGAATACTTTGAGGAGTCCATCAAGCCACTGTTCGAGGAATCTTTTGTGGAGTACATCGGGGAGATCGGCGAGGGCGAGAAAGATGAGTTTCTGGGTAACGCCTATGCCCTCCTATTTCCAATAGACTGGCGTGAGCCTTTTGGCTTGGTCATGATTGAAGCAATGGCCTGCGGGACACCGGTCATCGCATTTCGGCGTGGATCGGTGTCGGAGGTCATGAAGGATGGCGTGACGGGTTTTATTGTGGAAGATGTGGATGGGGCGGTGAAGGCGGTTGAGCAGCTCCCAAGCGTGAGCCGGCAAGCCTGCCGACGGTATTTTGATGAACATTTTACGTCAACGCGTATGGCATTGGATTATTGGGCCATTTATAGAAAGCTGATTCAGGAAAAGGGAGAAGAGGCGGTGGCGTGAACCAGGAGGTTTGATATTTCTCCCCGTTGAATGGCTTTTTTATCGACTAGACAGCTCCAGACTCCTCCGGTATACCCCGATTAAATACTCCTATTCGGACGGAAAAGAGCCCCCGGGATTATCCAAAGTCTTTAGGGATTCATCAAATGCCTAGTGAATCGAAGATAGTAACATGACTGGGAACACGGACGGTTCCAGGTTCCGCGGTTGGCATCTGCTCAAGACTCGGGATTTCGGCTTCCTCTGGTCCGGGCAATTGGTGTCCCAGATAGGCGACGGACTGAACAAAGTTGCCCTGTTGTGGTTTGTGTACTCCCTCACCGGTTCGGCTCTGAAAATGACCATCATCGGGCTGCTGCAGACGTTGCCTGCGCTGCTGTTCGCTCCTGTGATCGGCGTCTATCTCGACCGCATGCAGAAGAAATGGTTGATGGTGTGGATTGATCTGGCCCGCACCTTACTGGTACTCCTGATTCCTGTGTTGTACAGTCTGGGCGCACTTACGTTGGAACGGATCTATGTCCTGGTCTTTCTGACCGCCATTGCCTCTTCGACGTTTGGCCCGGCCCTTACGTCAGCCGTGCCGTTGATCGTCGCACGTCCCCAGTTGACTGCGGCCAACGCCCTCATGCAAAGCGGAGTGAACATCGCAATACTCGTGGGGCCCGCAATGAGCGGCGTCGGCATCGCTTTAATCGGGGAGCAAAACGTTCTGTTCATCAATGCCGGTGCCTATCTGGTGTCCGCATTCTGTCTGTTGCCAGTGCGTATCCAGTCACCACAAGCTGTGCCAGAGAGCATCTCTTCTGGGACTTTTGTGTCCGACCTTCTCGTGGGATTTCGCTTTGTGTTTCTCCAGGAGCGCACGATCCTGTTCCTGCTGGTCACCATCGCTTTATTTAACCTGACATGGAGTGGATTTCTGTTTCTTCTACCGGTCGTGGCGCAGCATGTGCTCGGGGTCGGGCCCTTGGAGCTTGGCTGGCTGTGGTCATTCCTTGGAGTCGGTATGCTCGCTGCCTCTGCCTGGCTGGCATGTGTGGAGCAGCGCGACTTGGGACATAAGTTGCGGATAATTGCAGGCTCCATGGGTGTCGGCGGTCTAGCCGTCGGAGGGCTCAGGCTCTTCGGCAATGTCATGTTCGCGGCTCCGCTGATCATCATCATCGGGGGTTGCATTGCCCTGGTTACGCCCGTCGTGTGGGCACTCTTGCAGGAAATGACGCCTCACCACATGCTTGCCCGCGTTTTTACCACCTTCAGCACAGGAGGCATGTCCGCCGCAATGGCCGGGATGCTGGGCTTCGGGTGGGCAATGGATCAGCTAGGCTCCGGAATCACCCTCCTCGGCATCGGAGTGATCCTGCTGGTGGCGGCTCTGGCCGCTACCTATTTCAGTCGTCTGCTACAGCCCGCCGCGGTGGTCAGCCCGGCGTCCTAGTCCAGCAGTTGTGATGTCCAACGGGACGCTCTCGCGGGGCCGCCGAAATGCCGATCGGTCCGATTGAGTTGGATTCGCTGCAGGCGATAGAGCGACCGGCAGAAAGTTCCCACCGCCTCTTCTTCTCCCGTGATTTCGGCTGGCTCTGGTGGGGACAACTCGTCTCTCAGGTTGGCGATGGGATCACCAGGCTGGCGCTCCTCTGGTACGTCTATTCCGTCACCGGCTCAGCGATCCAGACCACCGTCGTCGGATTGCTCCAGACGCTCCCGCCCGTCATCTTTGGTCCGCTGATCGGCGTCTATCTGGACCGCCTGCCGAAGAAGTCGATCATGATCGCCAGCGACCTGCTGCGGGCGGTGATCATCGGCCTGGTCCCCTGTATGATTCCGGTGGGGGTATTAAAGGTCGATCACCTCTTTGTGCTGGTGTTCTTGAATTCGATTGCCTCCACGATTTTTGGTCCGGCCATGATCGCCTCAGTACCCTTTATTGTGCCACGGGCGCAGTTCACCGCGGCCAACCGCGGCCAATGCCCTTCTCCAGATAACATCGAGTCTGGGCGTCATCGCCGGATCTACCTTGAGCGGCATCGGTATCGCGGCCTTAAGCTCGCAAAAAGTGCTGTGCGTGAACGCGGTTACCTATGTAGCGTCGGCCGTCTGCCTCCTCTTCGTGCGGATTCCCTACCTCGCACCGGCCCCCGTCCAGCGCACCCAGCTGGAATCCATGGTCACCGATCTGGTCGAAGGGGTGCGGTATGCTTTCAGGCCATTTACAGCTTCGGGATGAGTGCCTTCTCGACCTTGTTTCCGATTTTGGGAAAGAATTTGTTGGGCTTGGGTCCCGCGGAGATAGGGTACCTGTGGTCGAGCCTGGGCATCGGTCTTTTTGCCGTGTCGATAGCTCTTCTCCGTATGAGCGACTGGCATGTGAGAGAACGGATGCAAGCCATTGCGGTGTCGAGCATAGTGACGGGCTTGGCCCTCTGTGCTCTAGTGGGGACATCGAATCGCGTAGTGGCGGGAGTTCTGCTCTGTCTGATCGGGGCTGGGATCGGCCTATTCACGCCGGTCGCCTGGGGAGTTCTTCAGGAGATTGCCCCGCAAGGTATGGTCGGCCGTCTGTTGACCCTCTATGGAGCCGCGGCGATGGCCGCGGCAATGGTTGGGATGACCTTCTTGGGCTGGATCCTACAGAAATTCGGCGAAAGCGTTGCGGTACTGGGAATAGGACTTGTGCTATTTGTCACGGCCATGATGGCTGGCCGGCTCAGCCGCAGGTCGATTTATATTCATAGGGGAGAGTAGGACGACGTGCCGCCCCAGAGTTTGATTGCCGCTGTTACTGTGGCGTATCTTGTTCTTGCAGGGACTTTCGGGTACGGGTGTGCACCCAAGGAGACCGAGCAGACACAGCAACCCGCGAAGATCGAGAAGATTGAAAATACCGAAAAGCCTGACAGGTCTGATGACGCCGAGAAGCCAGAGAAGCCCGAGGAGACCCAGCAGCCCGAGAAAACTCAGAAGCCTGAGAAGAAGACCCAGAAGCCCGACAAGCCTGAAAAGGCCGAAAAGCCTGAGAAGACGGAAAGGACCGATAAACCCGAGAAGCCTCAGAAAGCCGAGAAGACGGAGAAGACCCAGAAGCCAGAGAAATCCGAGAAGTCCGAGAAGGCCGAGAAGCCTCAGACTCCCTCTCCTGCAGCCGAGCCTGCTCCGCCACCACCCCCTGTGATGCCGCCGGGACCGGTCGTCATGCCGCAACCGCCGTTGCCCTCGAACCCCCTGCCTCTCCAACTTCCACCGGCGCCGATACAGCCGAAGCCTCCATCACCGGAAGATCCCTGCCAGAAGACCCGGACCAGTCCCGATGCGCAACCAGCGAATCCACCGGCCACGTCCTCTACAAAAGCTGACGTTCCACCCCCCACGGTTGGCGTGGCAGAAGGTCCGTGCCCGCCTGCTCCTCCGTCACCGTCAGCCTCTCCTCCAGGGTCCCAGACTGCGCCAGCGCCCGTTCCCCCTG
>VBON01000142.1 GCA_005877525.1 Nitrospirota bacterium | reverse complement strand
GTATTGGATGGCGTAGATCGTGAAACGAAGTTTGGCCGCAAGTTGTGGGGCTTTCTCTGTTTGGAGCTGTGGCAGCGCGCCTTTCACGATAGAGCATCCTCTTTTAAACAATTGCTGAATAACGGGGAGACACTGGCATGAAGGTGCTGATAACAGGGGGAGCCGGGTTTATTGGGTCGCACCTGGTCGACCGCCTGCTGGCGGGCGGCCATCAGGTGTGTGTCATCGATAACTATGCGACGGGCCGCCGCGATAATCTGACCGCCCACCCCAACCTGACCGTCGTGGAAGGGACGATCGCAGATGCGGGAATGGTTGACAATATGTTTCAGCAATTTCGGCCGGAGAAAGTCGTTCATGCCGCGGCCTCTTATAAGGATCCTGATAACTGGAGCGAAGATGCCCGCACCAATGTGCTAGGCACGGCGAATGTGGTGAAAGCATCGGCCGCGGTAAATGTCGGCAGCCTGATTTATTTCCAGACCTCTTTATGCTATGGCCTGCATCCTCTTGAACAACCCATCACGCTGAGTCATCCGATTCGTCCCGAAGGAACCAGTTATGCGATCAGCAAAACGGCAGGGGAGCAGTACGTGATGCTGAGCCCGCTCAACTATATGTCTTTTCGTCTCGCCAATGCGTATGGTCCCCGCAACGTGAGCGGCCCGCTGCCGACATTCTATCAGCGCCTGACCAATCACAAGCCCTGCTTTGTCATGGATACCAGGCGCGATTTCATCTTTATCGATGACTTGGTGGACGTCGTCCTCATGGCGCTGCAAGGAAAGGGCGAAAAAGGGGTGTATCACATTTCTACAGGAGCAGATTTTGCGATCAAGGATCTTTTCAATGCCACCATTAAGGCCCTGGGGACGAAATTAGACCAAGATGTGGAGATTCGTCCGCGCAACCCCGATGACGCCTACACGATATTACTGGACCCGTCGAAGACATTAAGAGATTTCGCAGGCTGGCAAGCCCGCACCCCATTGGACATCGGGGTGGCGGCGGCCATTGATTGGTACCGCCGATTCGGGATGAGTGAAACCTTTACGCATTTGAAAATGGAGGAGAACAAGAAATAGTGGACCGGCCGTGTTCGGAGGATCGTGTCGGATGGAAGCCCTTCGACATACAAGAAATTTAGTCGTCGGCGGAGCCGGCTTTGTAGGGAGCAACCTCGTTCGCCGTCTCCTTGCCGGCGGAATTGAGCGCGTTGTGGTGGTGGACAATTTGCTTTCCGCCGAGCGCAGCAACGTGCCTGCGGACTCCTGTCTTGAGTTTGTTGAAGGGTCGATCGCAGATGACAAGGTGCTCAGTCGCCTCAAGGATGAGTTCGATTACATCTTTCACCTGGCGACCTATCACGGTAATCAGAGTTCAATTGCGAACCCGCTGGAAGATCATGCCAATAACCTGATGACCACGCTCAAGTTATATGAGTATATCAAGGGATTTAAAAAGCTGAAGAAAGTGGTCTATGCTGCGTCCGGTTGTACGTTGGCCCCTCATACTGATGAACAGCCGGAGGCGACACGGGAAGACGGTCCTGTGCCCTTCGATCTCGATAGCCCCTATCAGATATCCAAAGTGGTGGGCGAATTCTACTCCGTGTATTACCATCGTCAACATCGTCTGCCGACGGTGCGGGCGCGTTTTCAGAACGTCTATGGGCCCGGAGAAATTCTGGGAGCGGGCCGGTGGCGCGGTACACCGGCGACGGTATGGCGGAACGTGACCCCCACTTTTATTTATCGCGCTCTTAAGCATCTGCCGTTACAGATAGAAAACAACGGCCAAGCGACTCGGGATTTCATTTATGTGGAGGATATTGTCCATGGCCTGCTGCTGTGCGCGGTAACCGGACAACCCGGCGATGTGTATAACTTAGCGAGCGGGGTGGAAACATCAATCTTGGAATTGGCGACCATGATCAACAGGGTGACCGGCAATCCTGCCCCCCTGGAGTTTCTTCCAAGACGCGCATGGGATCATTCTATAAAACGGTTTGGAAGCACAGAAAAGGCTCTGCGATGCATGGGCTTTAACGCGCGCACTCCCTTGGAGGAAGGTATTCGCCGAACCATAGATTGGACGCGTCAGAACATACATATGCTCGAGGCCTGTATTCTCAAACATGCTTCGCATATGAATGTCGCCTGTTCGCCTTCGGTGGTCTTAAAGGAGAACTGATGGTTCGGGTCTGCTCTCGCGGTGAGTGTTGACTGTCTTCAGGTGATGGTAACCGATTATTTCTTTGATCGTAAGCAACCCCGACGCCAAGATCTAGGGCGTCTGCTCCTTGTAGGAAACTCCGTGTCGCAGTCTCCTACGCAAGGTGTGGCGGCATACCCCGAACTGCTGGAGGGGCGGCTGCGGCACTTGCGGCACTGGGAAGTCTTCAAAATTATAAGAGGCGGGCAAACGGTCGATCAGTTCGAGGAAGACATTCTGACCGCACTGGATGAGATTGTACCGCGCGCCGTGATATTGCAGGTGGGTGTGAATGAATGCGGGCCGCGGCCCTTGAAGCGTCGGGAGAGGGAGAGGCTTGGACGAGTGCGGCCCGCGTGGCTTCGTTCCTTTGTAATTCGTGCCATCCACGAATTTCGCCCACAGATTATTCGTGCCCGTGGACCTAACCAATTCACGTCGTTACCGGTGTTTACTGAAAGTGTTCGGAGAATTGTCAAAAAAGCAGTGTCCCTTCATTGCCCCGTCTTGATCCTGCCGATTACGCATGTGAGTCGGATTGCGGAAGTCCGGCAGCCATTTTTTAATCGAGAAATCGATCGATATAACGAAATCCTCAGGTCAATGAAAGACAGGGCGGTCGTGTATGTTGAAGAACCTGAATTGTTCATGAACAAGAAGGCCGAGGATCTTTGTGTCTCACCCGAGAGCGTGCATTTGAATGCCTGGGCGCATGAAAGACTGACAGAGTTTGTGGCCGACTGGGTGGACGCCCGTTTCGCCAACCGGAGAGTTACCCCAGAGGGGCGATGAAGTTATGAAACCCGTGTCTGTCTTGTTGCTGTACACGCACAGCCCTGTCAATAAGACCTTCTCATATCAATATGGCTGGCCGAGGAAATTCCTGGCACATCCTCGTTTCCAATGTACGCCCGTGAATGTCTTAGATCGGAGTTGGCGGGCCTTGTGCGAACGCTATCGGGCCTTATGGCACGGTAAGTTTGATGCAATCGTGATCTTGCATTCTGTCTTTTCAAATGGATGCTATTTACGGCCTCGCCATCCGTTGTTTCATGCCGTGAAAGCATCGAAAGTTCCAAAAGCCTACTTTATCGGCAATGAATACAAGTTGATGCCCGAGAAAATGGCATTTTGCGATGCGCTGGGTATCAAGCTGCTGATCTCGCAAAGCAATAGTCCGGCTGTCCACCGGTTGTATCGTGAACGGCTGAAATGTGCCGTGGCCGGTATTCCGAGTGCCGGGTTGGACACGGCTGTATTTTATCCGCGCACTCCCTATAAAGAACGACCAATCGACATCGGCTATCGGTCGGATGAATCGCCTATTTATTTGGGCCATACCGAGCGGCGTCAGATTGCGGACTATTTGTTAGAGCACGGCCCGGGTTACGGGTTAACGTTGGATATTTCTCTCAAACAAGCCGATCGCTTTGGGGAACACGAGTGGGCCGTGTTTCTCAATCGATGCAAGGCGCAGTTGGGGACAGAAGCGGGAGGCGATTATTTCGAACTCACCGATGCGACCAGAAAAGGCTATAGGCAATATGCGAAGCACCACGCTCGTGCGACACCGGAGGAAATCATTGACCGGTTTTTCAAGAGTTATGTGAATCCAACCGCCATGCGCGTCATCAGCGGCCGGATTGTGGAAGCTGCAGGGACGAAGACCGTGCAGATCCTCTTTGAAGGACGCTACAACGGCTATTTCCAACCCGACGTTCACTACATCGCGCTCAAGAAGGATTTTAGCAATTTTACGGGCGTGATGGAGAAGCTCCGAGATGAGAGCTACTGCCGCGCCCTTACCGATAACGCGTATGAGGTGGCGATCAAAGAGCTGACCCATGAAAAACTGATCGATCAGTTTTACGATGCCTTGGTACCGGTGCTATGACCCGACTTGACCGCCCTCGCACCGCAGCTGGATTCTTGAAGTCGTCATTTCAAAGGATTGCCAAGACCCAATGGGGCTTTCATCTGTTTCTGCAGGCTCTGCAGCTACGCGACCTTGGATTGCTCGGGTACGCCAAATGGCAGGCGGCCGTGCTTGGCGCCTGGATCCGCGAGCGGCGGAATCGGAATGCGTATCGCGTCCTTAACGAACCTGAGTTAAGAGCCTCACGGAAGTCAGACACGGTGTTTATTTTCGGGTCCGGCTATTCCCTGAACGACATCCCAGCGGAAGAATGGCGGCACTTCGAGGAACATGACACCTTGGGGCTCAGCGGCTTCGTGTACCAGAAGTGGATTCGGGTCGATTACCATCTCATACGGGGGTGGGTGGAGGCCAAAGAAGGTGCCCTCAATTGGCAGGTGCATACCCAGGACTTCGCCAGCGTTTTGAATGCGAACGAATATTTCAAGGACACGATTCTGATCCTGCAGGGTGAGTATCTGGCGCAGTTCACTAATAGTCTCATCGGGTGTGGCCATATCAGGCCTGGCACCAGGATTTTTCGATACCGCACGGCAAGAGGCGCAAAAACGCCCACCCGTCGCTTCAAAGACGGCCTGGCCCACGCCGTCGGAACCCTGAGTGACGCGGTAAATTTCGCTTACTGTATGGGATGGAAGAAGCTCGTGCTGGTGGGAGTGGACCTCNNTACGGAACAATGAAACGCTGGCGGTGGACGCGAAAACGGGAATGCTGGTGGTGGCCGAGATGAATACCCGCGGCATTCGGTTTGATGGAAAGCATAACGCCGTGAACAACGGCATCGTCGAGGCAGTGGCAGGCTGGCGAGAATTTTTAGAACGGGACAAGGTCACCATGTCGCTTTATAATCCCCGCTCCCTTCTTCGTGATGTTCTCCCTCTCTATTCTAAAAGGTAACAGTTGGTCGCGGCCATCGTCGAGGGCCTGCGCGTGAGACCTCCTACGCGCGTCTACCTGACCGGCGGCGACAGCGCCGGCTGGGCATTGGACGAAGAATTGAAAATGGTGCGGGATAGTTTGACGACCCTCAGCCGTGTTGAATTTTCACGCCTCGACAACTGCGAGGTCGTACACTGCCTGAACCCACTGATGCTAAGAGAATTGAACACGGCCGCTCTCGCCGGCAAACGCATTGTGTGTCATGTTCCCGGCGATCCCTTGTGGTTCGTTTTCTTCGATCGTTAGTCTCTGGATTGCGCAATCCACGAAAGCGCAGAGTGCGCTGGCGGCATTGGGCTTTCCCGCCGAGCTAATCTCGTACGCGCTGGACACTCGGGTTTTCGATGGGCGGCTTCCTGCGGGACAGAGCGTCACCTCTCTTCGCGAGCGCTGGAATATTCCGGCGGACAGGTATGTAATCGGCAATTTTATGCGGGACAGCTTAGGAGAGGACCTGTCGCAGCGGAAGCCGCAGAAGGGCCCCGATCTCTTTCTTGCAATTATGCAGCTCCTAAAAATGAAAGAGTTGCCGTTCCATGTTCTCCTGGCAGGCCCACGCCGTCATTGGCTGCGCGCGCAACTCAGGGCTTCACACATCCCGTTCAGCTTTGTGGGCAAAGAAAGTCAGGCAGATGATTATCCCGCCAATATTCTCGACCGAGCAACGCTCAATCTTCTGTATCACGCGGCGGATTTGCATCTTGTATCGAGCCGATCGGAAGGGGGCCCTTTCGCGATTTTGGAGGCAGCCGGCGCCCGCAGCAAAGTTCTCAGCACACCTGTCGGCTTGGCTCCTGATGTCCTTGAACCCTACTGCCTCTACCGAACATTCGACGAAGCGGCTCTTGTGATCGAGCGCGATATACGGGATGGATTCTTGTCCGCAGCCCTCGACGTCCATTACGAACGGGTGCACCGGAACCATACCACGACTGCCAATGCCCTTCGTTTCAAACAGTTGTATGAGAGAATCGAACACATACCGGTTTTTGAGCTCCCTGCCATCGCACTGCCCTCCGCTTCTCAGAAGCCGCTGCTTGAGCAGATCAGGCCGAAGGTCATCCGCGTCATCCGACGTTCTCCCCGGCTGGTCAACCTCCTCAAGCGAGCGACCAGGAGGATGTCACGGCCTGCTCCTCCGAGGCGGGGAAACCTTGGCATCAGCGTCAGCCTCTGGCATGAATTCCGTGACCCTCCTTATGGAGGTGGTAATCAATTCATGCTCGCTCTTCGAGGAGCCTTTGAGAGGATGGGCGTGACCGTCTACGACAATCGTATGGCGGATGATGTGGACGTTCATATTTGTAATGCCGTGTGGTTCAATTCAAAACGATTTCTCGCGGCCGCTCGCAGAGGCGGCTTGCGCATGCTGCACCGTATCGACGGACCAATCTCCCTGATCCGTGGCTCCAATCGAGATCTAGACGATCAAGTGTTCGAGCTGAATGCCCGGCTTGCGACTGCCACGGTTATTCAATCCGAGTGGTGCTTTCAGCGCCTGCTCGAGATGGGGCTGAAGCCCCTGCGGCCGATCATCATCACCAACAGTGTGGACGGGAACATTTTCCATTCTCGGGGACGCATGCCGTTTGAGCAGAACCGGAAGCTCAGATTGATCAGTGCATCGTGGTCGGATAATCCGCGGAAAGGCGGCCCTGTCTATAAATGGTTGGACGAACACTTGGACTGGAGCCGCTTCGAATACACGTTTGTCGACTCAGGAACGCTTCCACCATATCAAGCATCTGCCGGCCGTACCTTCGGAAGAGCTCGCGGCCCTCCTCCGTCAGCATGACATTTACATTACCGCAAGCGAGCGAGATCCCTGCTCAAACTCCTTGGTAGAAGCGCTGGCGTGTGGTCTCCCGGCCGTGTATCTCAATGACGGAGGCCATCCGGAAATCGTCGGATTGGGAGGGCTGCCGTTTGAAAAGCGCGAAGACATTCCGGGACAGTTGGAGCGACTCGCCACCCACTACCCGCAGTTCCAGAGGTTAATCTGTATCCCGACGATCGAAGAAATCGCCAAGACCTATCTGCATGTGATGAAACAGATGTTGGAAATCATTCCAAAGACGACGCGCATGGAAGCCGATTCGGCAACTGCCGAATCACTTGTACCGCCGTCGACGGCTTAAGACAACCCCCGTCATAAGACAATCCGATGTCCCTTCGCGACCGGTTAAAAAAACGTGTTCCGCCTGCCCTGAGACTGCCGCTCGACCGGGTCTTGCGGCCCCTGTCGGGCTTGCGCCGCAGTCTCCACATTCTCCTCATGAAGCCCGTGACGGATCGAAAGCCGCACGTGTTTTATGGCTATGCTCATATTCCCGACGGCACGGAACAGGCTCATGGTGGCATCGTCAAGGCGCAGCTGATGCAAAGAGCCTTTCCCAATTCTTCCCGCAAGTTCAATATTCTCTACTTCGTCAGCAGCCGGATTCCCTATGGTGCGGTCCAGATAGCAGCAGCAGCTAAAATAAAGGGCGCGCGTCTTGTGTGGAACCAGAATGGCGTCGCGTATCGCGCATGGCATGGCCCGGGCTGGGAAGCGGTGAATGCTCCGTTAACGAAGCTTGTCCATGCCGCGGACCATGTCTTCTATCAAAGTGAATTTTGCCGGCTGAGCGCCGATCGTTACCTCGGGGTCCGCAAGGGTCCGTGGGAGATCTTGTATAACCCCGTGGATACCCATACCTTCGTGCCCGCCTCCTCAGATCCTAGCGCTCACTGTCTGGTGATGCTTCTGGCAGGGAACCAATATCAATACTATCGTCTTTCCACCGCCATAGAGGTGTTGGCCGGGGTGGTACGCCTTGGGATCGATGCGAAGCTGCTGATCACGGGAAAACTGTGTTGGATTCCGGACGAGGCGGAGGCCGTCAGGATCGCTCGCCATTGCGCGGTCGAACAGGGCGTCCGCGACCGCGTCGTGTTTCTTGGGCCGTATACGCAGAAGGCAGCGCCAGCCATCTTTCGCCAGGCGCAGGTGTTGCTCCATACCAAATTCAACGATCCGTGCCCGGGCGTTGTGATCGAAGCCATGGCCTGCGGCCTTCCCGTTGTGTATTCCGAGAGCGGAGGCGTACCGGAGTTAGTGGGAAAGGATGCGGGGATCGGAATTCCGGTGGAAAGAAGCTGGGAGAAGGACATCCCGCCCGATCCGAACGCCATGGCGGCCGCCGTCTGCAAGGTGGCGGAACGCCGCCAAGACTTTTCGAATGCGGCGCGCCAGCGGGCAGAAGAGAAGTTTGACCTCCGTCCTTGGTTGCAGCGTCACCACGAGGTATTTGAGAGTCTCCTGCGATGAAAGCCGTCGCTCGATCTGCCATGCGGGTCCTGTTAAGGGCCGACGATTTTCTTACGAAGTGTATCAATCGTTTGGCAATCGAATACGACGGTGGCGTGCACGTCAAGCACCGGCTGATGAAGTATCACGACTTTTTCGTGGAGCGCATCTCGCCGGGAGAGCGCGTACTGGATGTCGGCTGCGGCTACGGTGCGGTGGCCTACTCGGTGGCCTCACGGGCCGGGGCTGTGGTCGTCGGGATCGACCTTCGGGCAGAAAATATTGTCAAGGCGCGGCAGCTTTTCCAGCATCCGAATCTGTCGTTCCTTCAGGGAGACGTCCTCCAGGGCCTGCCGAAGGAATCCTTCGACGTCATCATGTTGTCCAACATCCTGGAACATATTGAACAGCGTGTGGAATTCCTGACGATCCTGCACGAGCGTCTCTCGCCACAACGCTGCTTGATCCGGGTGCCAATGTTCAATCGGGATTGGCGGGTGCCATTACGAGAAGAGCTGGCCATGTCGTATTTCAGCGATCCCACGCATTACACGGAATACACGCAAGAAAGTTTTGAAAAGGAGATTCGCGCTGCGGGCCTGACCATCACCCATCTGCAAATTAACTGGGGCGAGATCTGGGCCGAAGTCCGCCCAGGGCGTTCCTGATTCTCACGCACGATGCTGCTGCCTATGGCGACGGTTACCGTTCTCATGCCGGTCTACAACGCGGACCGCTATCTCGGCTCCGCCATCGAAAGCATCCTCCGGCAGACCTTCAAGGAGTTTGAATTCTTAATCATCAATGATGCGTCCACCGACAGGTCCGGGAAGATCATGGGATCGTTCTCGGACAACCGGATACGCGTCGTTGAGAATGAGACAAATCTTGGACTGGCTCAGACGCTGAACCGCGGCATCCAACTGGCGAAAGGGGAATTTATCGCCCGCCAGGATGCTGATGACCTGTCACATCCGGAGCGGTTGGAACGTCAGGTGGCGTTTCTGAGAGCTCATCCGGGAACGGGGTTAGTAGGCACCCAGGCGCTCATTATTGATGAATCCGGACGCTACAAGAGGATTCTTCGCCATCGGCCGCACGACCACGTGGCCATCAAGTGGGACCTTCTCTTCGATAATAGTTTTGTTCATACGTCGGTGATGTTCAGAAACAAGATCGTGAGAGACACATTAGGTGGCTACGATCCCTCCTATGTCGCGTGCGAGGATTACGAGTTATGGTCCCGGGTAGCTGAAGTCTGCCATGTCGCGAACTTGCCGTCCAGCTTAGTATTGCATCGCATGCATTCGGCCTCGAAGCGAGAAGGCACAGAAGAGTCCGTGAAGATACAAGACCTCGCGAGGGTCATCAAAAGAAATGCGGAGGCGATGTTCGGCAAGGAGTTCTTGTCCGAGAGTGAGAGTGCTCTGCTTGCTCAGTTCAGCTTTGGATATCGAGACCGGTCGTCCGCTGCCCAATTTGTGGAGTTATTTGATCGTTTGGTGGCCGAGTACCTGCGAATTTGTCCTGAGGCTGTGGTCTCCCGAGATTTTAAGCAAGCTGTGAGTGGAATCTACTTCAGGCTCTTTTACAACGCGTGGAAGACGAAAGTCTTCCCCCCGGCCTGGTGCTTTTTGCGGCAACCTGGATGGATACTGATCGCGTCCATGCTGCTCTTCTCTCATTGCATGCGCAGTATTTCCCGAGGACGCCGTAGGCGTGAAAAGTCGGGCCTTCATGTCCGCGGAACAGGAACGTGGTGAACCGCATCAGATCCTGGGTTAAATCTGTTCTCCTCCTTCTCGTCATGTTATTCGCGCTGGACGCCGTGCTCGTCGTCTGCTGTCGAGGGTTCAGGCTGGAAATTGCTGATCACGTCAT
>VBON01000141.1 GCA_005877525.1 Nitrospirota bacterium | reverse complement strand
GCCATCCAAGACTATCCCCTGATCCCCGGCCTCACGACACGGCGTTTGCTTAAACGACACCTCCCCTGCCCACTCGAATCCATTCAACCGATCGGAATCGCTCAGGTCGTACTCACGAACGCCTTCTACCGTGATCTCACGGACTTGCCTGAGAAACTCAATGGGGGCAAACGAGCTCCCGGTGTTTCGCGCTGTAATCCAGCCGTCCGGCGCTTTGCTCCAGTGCTTGATAACTTCCGCAAGCGCGGCGTTCTGAGCCTCCCGCCCCAGTCCTGAAACCTGCGCAGCAGCGCCACCAGGTCTACCGGATTCGGATTTGCCGCAGCTGAGTGTCCCGAGGGCCATGGCTAGTCCGACCGCGACACCTAAAAGCATGCTCTTCCTGATCATGCCAGCCTCCTTGTTAAAGCGACGCAAAAGCCTATTCAATCATCGACATAAGTCTCAAGAATTTCGTTACCCCTAAGATATCCGCAAGGTCGCCAGTATTAATCTGTATTATCAATGCCTTCCAAGATACCAACAGTACGCAGAACTACTAATTGAAAGCATCCCTCTTATGAGGCATATTATTACAAAGAGAGGTTGTTTGTGAAGCGTTTTAAAGTCCTGGTTTGTTCACGTTTGGGATCCAGATACCTACAGGCAACGGCGGTGGGTTTCGGCCTGCCAGCCACGGCCTTTCTGGTTGATCACCACGTCCATACCTGGTCTCCCTCTTGGAAAATGCTGCCGGTGGACATGTTCATCGGGGTGGTAAATCCTATCGGATACGGTATGACTTTGCTCGTGGTAACTATGGCGTTGTGGGCACTTGGATGGTGTGCGAAGCGACCCCGGCTTCATCAGGCCGCATGGTTTGCGTCGTGGACGTTCCTAGTCGCCGGTTCAATCGAATTCGCGCTCAAGCATTTGGTGGGGCGCCCACGGCCCAATGCCGGGACCATGAGCATGCTGCCCATCGGACCCTCCTACACTCCGGAGTTTGATTCCTTTCCCTCCGGCCATGCAACCTCGGTGTTTGCTGTCGCCTGCGCGTTTGCCTATTTCTATCCCAGACTGCGGTGGCCGCTCTATTTGCTGGCCGCCTGTATCTCCTTCGGCCGGCTCTATCTCGACCGCCACTACGTGTCGGATGTTCTCGCCGGAGCATTCATCGGCATTGTCGTGACTACTTTTCTCCTTCAATACAAAGACTCTCTACCCTCGTTCAAATTTTCCCGCACCGAAGGCTGACGTCAGGGGCAGGAGCAGGCTCGCCGTGGGCTAGGCGGCCGAGGATCGCGAATCCTGCTCCAATCCACATAACCTGGCGGAGGCGCCGCAGCAGCATAAAAGCGAGTGCGCTTTGGGGAGTCAGACCAATCCATAAGAAAATCCCCACAGCTCCCCCCTCCAAGGCTCCTAGATTTGCCGGCATAAAGCCGGTCATCCCTTGCACAATGACCAACAGCGCCTCGACGACGATCGCCGTTCCCAAATCAATATAGACTCCCATGCACGCTAGGATGATCCAGACTTCCAGGCCTCCGGCCAGCCATCCGATGAGATGCATCAAAGAGGACAACCAGAAGTCTACGGAAGACTCTCGCATGTACTGCGCCAGCATGTCGTCAGTCGAGTCCATCACTTCCCGATGTCGTTTGATAAACCTCCTCGGCAATCCGATTCGCTGGTACAGTCTGATAAAGGGGCGAAAGAACCCGTTCCGCTGCCACAGAATCATTCCCGCAATCCCCAGACCCGCGACAAGCAGACCGATCCATACCCCCGGGAACAACACCCCCGCGGCCGGCACCTTCAGAGGAACTAGCAGCAGCCCGATGAAGAGGAACCAGAGTTCGGACAGCGTTATGGTGGTCTTGGCCGCTACCACCGACGTCATGGCCATCGCCCCATCGATTCCTCGCAACCGAAGGACATGCACCTTCGCCAGTTCGCCGGCCATCGAGAACGTCGGAGTGACGTCATTGATCGCCTTGGCGGCTAATCGCAGTCGAAACAGGTCGAAGAAGCCAAAGGGATAGGGTCCAGAGGGAAAGGCAAACCACCAGCCTAGTGCATCGAATATCGCCACCACGATATAAGGGAGAACGACCAAAGGCAGCTTCCAGCCTACCGCTGTTAACTGCGTCGTAATCTCCCCGAGTCCCATCCGCCAAAGAAGCACCACGAGCGACCCTAACCCGACCACAAACAGCAGCCAGGTCACCGTGCGGGGCCAGGAGGCTTGCGCCGATTTGTTCTTCGGTCCGTCGTTCATGGTCGGCCTAAAAGAATGTTTTCGCTAAACAGTGAGAGCGGCGAGAGGACCATATATAGAGGATGCGAGTCAGCCGGTCGCCGCCACCGGCTCAGTGCGCGCCTGCTCCAGCACGCAGATTGTCCCGGTGCTTCCGTTAAGTTCGACCTTGTCGCCATCATGAAGTTTCTGGGTTGCGCCATGAACATTCACTACCGCGGGCAGCCCATATTCTCGGGCTAAGATTGAGGCGTGTGACAGAAGGCCGCCCATCTCAGCAATCATGCCGCGAAGCAGCGGAAAGAGCGGGGTCAAGGCAGGATCCATCACAACGACGACAAGGATCTCGCTGCCATCCAACTGCGGGACTTCGCGCTCTGCATGCATCACTTTAATCTTCCCGATCACGGTGCCCGAGCTCACGCCGACCCCGTAGAGAGACCGCTTGCCTCCGCCGTGCTCCGGATGGTTTTCGGCATCGTCTTCCGCGAGCACTTCTCCTGACCGTCCCTCTCTGAGCAAATCCGGCGCCTCGCATCCGGCGTCTCGTTCGCGTTCGTGGAGGCGAGCCTGTACTACCCTCCGCCAATCCGATGGTGCCTTCACGTCACTCAGAATCAGCGGTAGCTCATTCCAGGTGAGCATGAAGATGTCTTCTTGTGTCGCCAGCGCATTTCTGTGTACGGCTCGTTTGCCGATCTCCAGGGCGACGCGCCGCAGGTGAGCTGACAAGAGCGTCGTGACGTCACGGTTTTCATCACGCAAGGAGAGCAGCCGCTGCAGCGCGGCGTACATTATCGAAAATGCCCACCAGCAGAGGATAAATACAATACGGCTTCGCCCCTGTGTCAGAGCCTGGGAGACTTCCTGTTCCGCTTGTTGCCGCAAACGCTGTCGAGACGCCTCATGCCGTTGAGGATCTTCGATCCTCGGCGCTCGCACATAAGACTGGATAATCCGGAGCAGCGGCGTGGGGTCTTCAACGA
>VBON01000136.1 GCA_005877525.1 Nitrospirota bacterium | reverse complement strand
CGCCCCTGCGACTCGCTCGCCTTGGCCACCTCGTCATAACTAATGTACTTGGCCATCCCCTTCGTCGACGCAATCTTCGTTAACGCCGACGTCAACGTCGTCTTGCCATGGTCCACATGCCCAATCGTCCCCACGTTCACATGCGGCTTCTTGCGCTCGTATTTCGCCTTCGCCATAGCTCCCCCTCTTACACTTGCGGTGCGTAATGCACTTGAAGTTTTATTCCCTCGCGCAAAATTTAAAGCGCTCCGGCTTGAACATTTCCAGAATCACTGAAGTTAATGAATATTCCCGAAAACACGGGATATGAAAATATCCGGGCGTGCATATTTATTAAAGGCGCTTCCGGTCGGGTCAAGCCCGGGAAAAGGGCCCGCCTCGGCGGGTCCGGGGTGGGCGGGTGTAATGTGGAGCCCACGACGCGGATTGAACGCGTGACCTCGTCCTTACCAAGGACGTGCTCTGCCAACTGAGCTACGTGGGCGCGTGAAACCGTTGTGGCTTTATCCCGTCGCGCAAATTCGAAGCGCTCCGGGTCGAACAAGTTCGGTTTGGAGCGGGCGACGAGATTTGAACTCGCGACAGCCAGCTTGGAAGGCTGGAGCTCTACCACTGAGCTACGCCCGCCCGTCTCACTTCCACTTTCCACTAAATGCTTAGTCCCGAGGGATAACGCGGGTGCACATGGAGTCGAGGGTGCTCCGTTTGGTGGGGAGGCAAGGATTCGAACCTTGGAAGCCGATGGCAACAGATTTACAGTCTGCCCCCTTTGTCCACTCGGGTACCTCCCCATAGAACGCCGTATTCCTTCCGGGAAAATGTTCACGCAGCAGAAATACTGACTACTCTGATGACTTCAGCGACCAACGAATGACAAAAATCTCGGCTTCTGCAGAACGAACCGCCCCTCTCACCGTTCGCACACGGCGTCGCTCTGGCATATCAGGCCGAGATGGATGCAACAAAATGTTTTGAAGTAGCACATTATAGAGGGTCCACCAGGACCCTGTCAAGGCAAAGTGAAAAAAATTCAGCGACTTAGACAGGGGGGGTGGGGCGATCGACCGCATAGCGTCGCTTGAGGTATACGATCACCCCAATCGCCAGCAGAAGCCCCAGGAATGTCCAACTCGATCGGCTGAGAATCTTGAGCAGGATCGGAAGATTGACCGCGAACAGATAGGCCAGCAACGAAATCGTCGTGACCCATGTCACCGCCCCTAGGCAATTGAAGAGCAGGAAGCGGGACCACGGCATTTGGGTCGTCCCGGCAACCAGCGCTCCGATCACCCGGACGCCTGTGATCCATCGCTGAAGAAAGATCGTCTTGTCCCCATGCCGTTGAAAGAAGTGCTCGACCTGATTAAGCCGGTGGGGGGTAATCAAAAAATATTTGCCGTATTGGGTGATAAAGCGGCGTCCCAGCCGGCGACCCAGGTAGAAACTGATATTGTCGCCGAGGATGCACCCGATTGTCGCGAGGCCAATCACATAACTGAGGTTCAGATGGCCCGTTCCCTGGTGGGAGTGGGTATAAAAGGACGCGATGATTAGAATCGTCTCGCCCGGAACCGGGAGGGAGGCATTTTCGAGCATGACCCCGAAAAATAAGATGATGTACCCGTACTGATCGACATAAGGCCTGACCAGTTCGATCAGCTCAAGGAGATGTTCGTGCATAGTTTAGGTGAGGCGCAGACCGTAGCACGAGGGATAAGGCAAGTCAATCCAAACGCCGAGCGCCCAAGAGCGCTCGGCTACAGAAGCCGCAGGCGCAAAACGCGGCTCCGTCTTCTTGACAGAGCTTGGCCGCCCGGGTAGCCTCGCTTCGCTGTTGATTCTCTGACTGCAGCATGTGGCTTCGCCCTCCTCGGAGGTATCATCTATGCCCCGCGTATTCTTGTTGATGATCTCGCTTTTAGGACTGATCTCGCCCCGACTCGGGATCGCGCAAACATCCCTTACGATTCTACACACCAGCGAGCACCATGGGACGGTCCAACCTCTCGAGAACGGAACCTATGCGGGATTGGGAGGAATGGCGCGTCGCGCCACCCTGCTCGCCACAATCCGAAAAGAGACAGATCATGTCCTGGTGGTGGACAGCGGGGATCTTCTCGTAGGTTCCGCCTTCTCCGCGGTTTTCCGCGGCGAGACGGACATCGCCGCTATGAACTTGATGGGTTATGACGCCCTTGCGGTCGGCAACCATGATTTTGATTTCGGCCTGAACCACTTACAGAAGCTCAAACAACAGGCGACGTTTCCCTTCCTCTGCACGAACGTACGCCCGCGAACCGGCAACGTTTGCCAGCGCGTGGTCATTAAAACCGTAGGGCCAATCCGCATCGCGTTGATCGGTCTCATCGGCAGAAGCAATTATCCGGATACGTTTAATCGGGCGGCTGTACAAGAGCTCGATTTTCAGGATCCCATCGAAGCCGCGCGAGCAGTGATCGCCGACGTGCGTGAGCAGGCTGAGATGGTCATTGCGATCACCCATGAAGAGACGGAGGAAGATTTGGCCCTTGCCCGCGCGCTCCCGGCTCTTGATGTCATTATTGGCGGGCACACGGCGGGCTTTGATGGACTGATCACTCCGGATCAGATGAGCCCTGCGCAAGGTCGGATCGAGCTTGCCGGCGGGGGCCCCATCTTCGTAAAAACGCATCGGCAAGGGCGCACCCTCGGACGGCTCGATGTCCTCTATCATGATCGCACTGTTATGGTGGCCGAAGCTCGGAACATTCCGGTCGCAGCCGATGTACCGCCTGATCCAGCCGTGTCCAGCCTCGTTGAAGTCTACGGGCGCCGCCTCAATGTAGAAACGAGCCGCGTGATGGGCCGAGCCGAGGAGGATCTTCAAGGAGAGCGCGATGTTATCCGGAGCCGCGAGACAAACCTCGGGGACCTGCTCGCGGATCTCACGCGCCTTGAAACCGGCGCGGAGGTCGCACTGATCAACTCAGGCACGGTTCGGGATAGTCTTGTAGCAGGGCCCTTGACCTATCGGCGTCTTATGGAAGTCCTGCCCTTTGACACGAGCCTCTCTGTATTGGCTGTGACAGGAGCCCAACTGCGAAAGGCGATGGAGAATAGTGTCAGTCGCCTTCCCCAGCCGAATGCAAGGTTTCTGCAGGTCTCGGGTCTTAGGTGCACTGTGGATCCCGTCGCGCCAACCGGCACACGGATTGTGAACCTGCAGGTCAATGGGGCACCCCTTGACCCTGCTCGACGTTACTCGGTCGCGGTGACGCGGTTCATCGCTGAGGGCGGTGATGGCTACCAGATGTTTGTCGAAGCCGCCGGGCGCCGTGACTCAGACGTCTCTATCAGGGATCTTCTCGCCAAAGCCCTCGCCGAGGGGCCGCTCAGATCCGCCGGCCAAGGGCGGATGACGCGCATCAATATGCGATAAGTCGTCTTCAGAACAAG
>VBON01000135.1 GCA_005877525.1 Nitrospirota bacterium | reverse complement strand
ACTACGCCGATTTCGAAGGGATCATTCCGGAAGGCGAATACGGCGGCGGCACCGTCATGGTGTGGGATCGAGGGACATATATCCCGGAAAGCCAGATGACATCGGATTTCGGGAAAGGTGATCTCAAGTTTACCTTGCAAGGAGTTAAGCTCAAGGGTTCGTGGGTCCTGGTGCGCACTAAAGGGCGGCAGTGGCTATTGATCAAGCACCGCGATCAGTATGCCTCGACGGCAGACATTACAGTTTCCGTTCCGAGATCCGTCGTCACTCAGCGCACGCTCGCTGACATCGCCGCAGACGAAGGGGGGAACGTTGCGAAGGCGGCGACCGGCGACCCAGCGGTTGTCCCGCCTCTGGCCAAGGACGGTCACAAACGAAGATCGCCTGCCACGCCGGAGAAATCCAGTATCTGACAACACCCGCACCGCGCATTTTGCAGACCTCGTTCTCCTGTGGCGGCGAAATGAGCGTTACTCATAGACTTCCTCTTTCACCGGCGGCCGTCTCACCGCATAGGTTCTCTTGGAATTTTCATCGCGGATCTCCACACGGGCGGGTCTGCCCAGAATTTCGTTGGAGGTTGAGATGTTCCCCAGGAAAGTTGTTTTATCCTTGTACGACAGAAGGCGCCATTGGTTGGCGCGGACGTACATGACGAATATTCCATCTTCAGATTGGTAGCGCGTGATTAAGCCAAGCTTGACGTATTGATCCACTACGGTGTCCCAAAACCCTTGCGCGGCTTCCCTCTGGTTCTCTGAAAAGGATGGCCGACTCGAAGAATGCAGGCCGGCGATATTTACGGCAATGCGCCCAAAGGCCATGAACGCGACAGCAACCAGGCCGACCAGGATCCAGGTCTTCCATCGGGCACGTGGTTGTGGCGCTACTTTCCCACTCGGGCCCGACGAAGGACGAAGCACATGGGTGCATCCCGGACAGTCGGTGGCGGTATCGGAGCTACCTCTCCCGCATTCAGGGCATTTGATCAGCGCCATATGCTCGCCTTAGGGGCTAACTGTCACGCCCTTCCAAAATGCGACGTGCCCTGTGATGTTTTTAGCAGCCTCTTTGGGAGCGGTATAATACCAGGCTGCATCCTTGTTGACTTGGTCGCCCACGACAAGGTCGTAGTAGCTCGCCTCTCCTTTCCACGGGCAAGTGCTATGCGTGGGGCTTTGCTTAAAATATTGGCGGTTGATCGAGGTCGCGGGGAAATAATGATTCCCTTCGACAACCTCGGTGTGGTCGCTTTCGGCGAGCAGAACGCCGTTCCATGTGGCCTTCGGCATAGATGTCCTACTTTCCTGTATCCGCGTTCTGGGTTTTGATCCGGTTTTTAGGTTTGCCTGGTGATGACATTCGTGTATTATAGCAGCCGTTCCCGGCAGAAAAGTGTTATACTAAAGAATGCACTGCAAAAGATCTTCCGATCGCGCTGTCTTGGCTCTCACCCTTCTGGGAATGCTGATTTTTGTCAGCAGTTGTGCCTCTGAAGTCATCCCTAAGGAATTGGAAGGGCAAGTCGACCGCAAGGTCACCTTCCTCCAGCTTAAGGAGGCCCCGGCAACCTACACAGGTCGAATGGTTGTGCTGGGTGGAGAGGTCCTCTCCGCCAAGCGTGGCAATGATAGCACCCGGATCGAAGTCCTCCAGCTCCCGTTGGATTCGTCTCTCGAGCCCGTGCCGGACCGTACGACCTCGCAAGGGCGGGTTTTAGCGATCCAAAAAGCCTTCCTGGATCCGGCGACGGTGCCGGTCGGAACCCGGGTCACGATAATCGGCGAAATGACGGGCACGACCACATTGCCCATCGATGATGTACAGTACACGTATCCCACGCTCGCGCTACGGCATCTCAAGGTGTGGGAAAGGGTGCAACCCGGCGGTCGTTCACCCATGTCCATTGGTATCGGCGGAGGAGTTGGAGGCGGAGGCGGAGGTGGTTTTGGAGGAATCGGAGCAGGCGTCGGTTTTTAACATCAAAGTTTCTCCGGCCAGTAAGGTGTCCTGAAACACCTTTTTTCACGTGATAGGAATTTACTAGAGTATGGCCATGAGCATGAGCATATGGATCGGCATTGGGGCGTTTACGGGAACTTTCTTGGTCGTATATCTCGCCCGGAAATGGCAACGTCGGCAGAGGGCGAGCCGCCTGGCTGATATCCTCTTGTCAGACGTTCTGAAAGCCAAGGACTCGTATCGCCGCTAGCCAGCCGCTGTTGCTTCTCCCGAATTGGGACGACATCCGATGGGTATTCTGATCCGGATCGTGATCAATGCTCTGGCGATCGTCGTTGCCGCGAAGGTGATTCCAGGGATTGAACTCAACAGCGTTCTCGCGGCTGTCGCGGCAGGATTGGTGCTGGGCGTGGTCAATGGGGTCATCCGCCCGATTTTGTTGTTTCTCACGTTTCCGCTGACACTGCTCACTCTCGGCTTATTTCTATTCGTTCTGAACGGTCTCTGCCTCTGGTTGACTGCGGCCTTGGTGAATGGCTTTGAGATCCACGGATTTTGGGCGGCGGTATTTGGCGCTCTCCTGGTGAGTCTCGTCAGTTGGGTGCTCAACGCTTTTCTCAATGATCAGGGAAACATCCAGGTGCTGCGCCGTTAGCCGTTCTCGATTCTATCGTCTGGCTGCAGAATGCTCCTAGCGCAGACGATCAGAACCGCCTTCCACAGGCCGATCATCCCCGTGGCATTCTTCTTCGGCGGCGTCACTTTCGATACCTTCACGCTCACCCGTATCGACCGTCTGTCCGATAATCTCATCCTGCTGGCAAATCTCACTTTGCTTGGCGTCTTGATCGTGCTCATGAGCCGGGCCGACAGAGGCTCGAACACGACCGAGACGGTACCGCTGCCTGCCCTCGCACTGTTGGGTGCGCGTGCGCGACCGTATTATCCGATGGCCATCCAATTCCTGCTCGGCAGCCTGTTCAGCGCATATGCCGTCTTTTATTTCCATAGCGCATCGTTCACCGGCACCGCCGTCTTCTTTGCCCTGCTGGTCGGGCTTCTTGTCGGTAATGAGTTTCTGCATGATCGGGTCTCGAATTTCAAGCTGATGCTGGCTCTGTACGCATTGGCTGCGTGCAGCTTCTTGACCTTTT
>VBON01000127.1:9556-9964 GCA_005877525.1 Nitrospirota bacterium | reverse complement strand
TGTCGAGGAGTTGTCACTGTCATACTTCAAGGACGATGGGCGACAGGCGGATCGGTCCGAAGATATTCGGCTCATCCGACTGGAGCTTCGAACAAGCACGATTGATGGACATAGGGGACGAATCTTTCGGACCCACCGCCAAGACATGGGAGTGAGGGCCTTATGACTACCGAATGCACCGAGAAAGGGGCCGTGCTTCTCACGGCGCTACTGCTGGGAGTATTACTTTCTTTATTGGGCGGAGTTGCCATCAATTTTGCGATGACGGAATCCGAAGGCGCTCGACGACAGGTCAAGGAAACGTCAGCCCGGTTGCTGGCGGAGAGCGGGATCGAACAGGTGATCGCATGGTTGAACCATGGACAGCTGCCGGGCCATGAAGATGGAGACATTCTTCCGGTCTTCAGG
>VBON01000127.1:5240-9366 GCA_005877525.1 Nitrospirota bacterium | reverse complement strand
AAGCGCTGGGCGGAGTGCGCCGGTCAGCGTCGCTCGCATTGGGGGCAACGAGAATTGCTTCTCTCCATGCTGCGGTTCAAGCAGGCGGTGGAATGCTCTCAGACGGCACAACGACACCGCGTATATGGGCGCATTGGGGGCCGGTCAGAATGAGTGGAGACGCACGCTTAGGTCGAAGCGACCAAGTTCCAAGAAAATCGGCCAGCGCATCAGTGACCGGGCTGGGATACGCTGATGGCGGTACCTTTTGGGAGGACCGATGGGTGGACGTGTACGTTGGCGGGACCGCGCAATTCGAGGATGCCGGGTCAGGTCTGCCCTCCAATGTCCATACGAATCAAGATCCAGCGCCTGGCCTGCCTTCCGATCCATGGCAATATCAAAAATTCAAAGAGCTGGCTAAGAAAACTGGATCCTATTATGTGCCGGATGGCGCGGGCAGGCTCTATCGTAATGGCGTGATGGACCCGGCCGTGGCTCAAACGCCCGATGCTGTGTTTGGGAATGAAGGTTTTCCTCAGGGATTGATCTTTGTCGACACACTCGATCAGGCGCTCCCATCAGCCAACAATCTTCCAACGTTAGTGATGACCTCGCCGTACATGGAAGGAGTGTTCTTTATCAACGCGAATGTCGTGTTGAATCCTGAAGGACAAGGAAAAGCGATTCCAGCGTTATCTCCTCCCTCAGATGGGACCACGAATGCTGTGTCTCGGATACCCGTCACTATTTCAGATGTTACCGTTCAAGGAGTCCTCCATGTTACAGGTTCTGTCTCTACGGACAGAAATGTGAGGATCTTTGGGTCCCTGTCGGCTGAACGAGGATTGACCGGACGAGGACTTCTAGAGGTGTGGTACAACTACGATCTGGGGCGCGGTCTCGTCCAGGGGCTTCCCGTGGTCTTCCCGCTTTCCGGAAGTTGGAGAGAATGGGGGTTATCCCCAATAGTTCCTAGTTTAGGAAGCCAATTACAGAGAACAGAGAGGTAAAGAGAACCCTTAATGAGTAGTACTCTCTGGTTTGCTCCTCCCAAGTGATTGTTTTTTAAGGTGTAGCTTCATTTCTCCCCCCCATTGGGGTTTATAGCACGTCTTTTGCTTTTCCCTTATCCCGGATTGGACCGATTCCGTACTCTGAATGGGAAAATGCATGCTAGGACGGGTCAAGACGGCACAGGGCTTCAGCCTCATGGAGATAATGGTGGTCGTCGCCATTATTGGCGCGCTAGTCGCCGTTGGCGTCCCCAATTATATTACCTGGAACCAGAAGTACCAGCTCAAATCCGAGGTGGGTAATCTGGCGGGAAATCTTGGCCGCGCGCGCATGATGGCAATCAACCAGAATATTCGCGTGGACGTCCATGTGTGTTATCTACAGCCAGCCTGTCCAGGGACCGCCGTGAACGTCACACCCAATCGGGTGACGGTGTTTTTCATCAATCCGAATGGTGCCCCTCCCGCGGCACCGCTGGGCCTTCCGGGCGCTCCGGTTGGGGGGTTGGCTACGATCACCATGAACCCAATCGTCACCCTAACCAACGAAGTAGGAGCCGCGGTGGGTGCGCCGCAGACCGTGGGGTTTACCCCCATGGGCATTTGGGTCGATACTACGAACATCTCCCCCAGTAACATCTGCGTGTCAAGTACAGATGTGCCTGGAGCTTGTCCTTCGACCAGACAGGTGCTGAATTTTCAGAATCCTAACGCGGTGAACCATCGGATCGTCATCCTGCCGACCGGAAAGGTCGCATGGTGCTATACCGGCAATTGTGTGAGCTAGGGAGAAGAAGCATGTACAGGCGCGCGGGCATCGACCATACAGAGAGCCGAAGGAAAGAAGCCGGCTTCACATTGATTGAAGTCATGTTTGCGGTTATTTTTCTCTCGATCGGTCTTTTAGGAATCGCCGCCATGCAGGATATCGCCCTATCTCGGAATATTGATGGGCGTCGCGTGACCGTGGCGACCAACCTGGCGGCTGAAATGCTGGAGCGGATCCGGTATAACGCCGTCGGGAATTCAAAGGCCCTTCCGGCGGGAACCTATCTCTATCACAACATCATTGCTTGTACTCCGGCAACATTTACGCCCCCTGCCGCCACGTGCCCTTTCACCGTCGTGAATCCTTGTCCGGCGAGCTTCGGCGGCAACTGCACAGGTCCCATTCCTGGAAATACCACTAGCATTGCGCCCGGTGCGGCGACGGCGCTCGGGGATTACAACCAGGGGAGAGCCGCTCTTGCGGCACTCGATTCCAACAACCTGCGCCTGCTTCCAGGTGCCATCGGGACTGTGCAGGCAGTGGCTGTTGATCCTCTTAATGCTGTCGGGCCAGGCTCCCTTGAACAGGTCCGCATCACAGTTCAGGTTCAATGGGCGTCGGGCATCCGGACCCCCACCATTACCATGAACAGCATGGTGGCGCCATTATGAGGTGGCGGAGATGAAGGTGCGCATGAGCCCTCTGGGAATTAAAAGTGAGCAGGGGTTCACCTTAATCGAGCTGATGGTGGCCGTCGCCGCGTTCTCCATCGTGTCGCTGGCGGCCTTCGCCGTGCTCGACAGCGGCCAGCGGAACGCCCTTATGAATGATCAGACCGTGAAAGTCCAGCAAAACGTGCGGCTGGCCATGGATCTCATTGCCCGTGATATCCGCATGACCGGTTACGGCAACCCAGCCGCTGGCTCACTGCTCCCCTGCGCCAATCATATGAATGCTACGGACAACGCCGTGGGAGCTGATGGGGGACCGGATTCGATTAGCATTATGACCTTGAACCAGCAGGTCGGGATTCTCAGTGCCCCTGCCTTGCCAGGCGCATTGTTCGTTACTCTTGATGTTGCCACTCTTGTTGCGCCCGTACCTCCACGTCTTGTGACGTTTGAGGGCGTTTTCATCACCACCGGTACTCCCGGCGCAGCTGGCGTCCTCAACCTTGCGGCGACACTGCCGCCGACTGCTTCCTTTCCGCAAGGCACTCGCGTGTTTGATCTGGCTTGTGTAACTTATGCGGTGACGCCGGCAGGGGCGACTCCACCATTCCAGCTCACGCGCCAGGTAGGGAACCAACTCCCCGTCCCGATCGTGGACGGGATTGAATCGCTCCAACTCGCCTATGCCCTGGATATAGCTCCTCTCGATGGGGCGATAGATGACCAGGCCGGCGGCGTAGCAGGAACTTTTGATTGCCTGGATTTCGTCCCGAATAACGGCGCATGTACAGATGTCGTAGCTCACCCTGCCGGCACGGGCACCGTCACGGCAATCCCAGCCGCCATGAATCAGACTCCTAGTCCGGTCCGTCAGGTCCGCGTCACGGTGGTCGGGCGGGCCATTCCACCGGCCAATATGTACCTTCCGAACAATTGTTGGCGCGATACTACATTTACAGGCAGTGCTGTCATTATAGCTGAAGATCAGGTGCTGACCCAGGCTGCGGCCTCGGTTCCAGCGGCGTGTGGGCTTCCTCAAGGCGGCATCAGGCGACGGTCTCTTACCAGGGTCGTCAGTCTTCGTGAGACCACGTTGAATTAGCGTGAGCGGGAAAGGCAGTTACAATATGGGCAAAATATATTTGAGAAGGCAAAACCGTATTTGCGGCCGGGAAGAGGGCGTCGCGATGCTCACGGTCCTCATGCTGACCATCATTCTCACCGTGATCGGCATTGCCGCCATTACGACCACCAGTCTGGATCTCTGGATGGCCGGTGGGGAGCGCATGCGAGAAAGTGCTGTGGCAAGCGAGGAGGCCTGTCTGAGCAGCGGTGTAGCACTCATCCAACAAGTGTTGGAGAATGCCGCCATGCCTGCGATATTCACGGTCGCAGGCGCGAATCCAAGTTTCCCTGGCACTGGTTTCGGTATGGTGCCGCCGGCGAACCCTCTTGTGGACGAGATCATGGGACATTTCGAAGGCGCCGCTAACGCGGATCCGGATACCGCAGATCCGACAGCCACGGCGGCAACTTGCCTCGTCACGCAGTGTGCGCCCAATGCTGTCTTTTACCTTCCGACGAGGACAAACCCGGCGTACACCGTGAACATGGACATCGACCGGCTGTACAAACGGCATGTGGTGGGCGGTCCGGCCGAATTCGCTGAAGGAATTAACATAGAAATCCTC
>VBON01000127.1:2027-5155 GCA_005877525.1 Nitrospirota bacterium | reverse complement strand
ACCGTTGCCAGCGACAAAATGTTGGTTAGCGCCGTATCACGCTAATCCAGAAGGGACCTCATGAATCTCCCTACGCGCACTGTCCTCCTGATTGTCGCAATCATGATGGGGAGCTGCACGGCCGAGCCGACCTCGCTCGCGCCTCCCTCCAAGTCCGAACGGCGTCCTGTTTCAGTTGATGGGTCACCTTCTAACAATCCGCCGATCATCCGTACCGCAGGGATCTTTCCCGCCAGTGTCAGCCTCGAGGCGACATTGCAGGTCGACATCCAGGGCGAAGATAAGGATGGCGATCCGATTCACTATCAATACCAGTGGATCGTGAATGGCTTGCCTGTTCCAGACGGTACGGGGCCGCAATTTTTGACGGCCCAGCTCAAAAAAGGGGATGAGATTGGTGTCGAACTGATCCCTAGTGACGGAAAAGTCAACGGTGCCGCGTTTAAAACAGCCTCTGTCATGGTGGGAAACACCGCGCCTCGGATCGACGAGATACACATGGAACCTGTTTCCGTTCATCGGGGAGAGATCCTCAAAGCGCGCGTGGTGGCGCGCGATCCCGACGGGGATCCGGTCCAACTCTCGTATAAATGGTTCCGGAACGGCAAAGAGCTGCCGGGGCAGCAGACCGACACCCTGGATACCAAGCCGTTTCACAAGAAGGATGTGCTTCGGGTCCTGGTGACCGCGTCCGATGGGCAGGCCGCACGCGAACCGCTTTACGGCATGGCGGTGACGATTGAAAACGGACCCCCGCGCATCACCTCGACTCCCTCCACGGCACTCAATGATGGGCAATATCTCTATCAGGTGATTGCGACCGACCCGGATGAAGACACCATCAGCTACGAGCTGAAAGAAGCCCCCTCGGGTATGACCATTGACGCCGCCACCGGAAAACTGGTTTGGAGGTTGACTCCCGAAACTAAAGGAAAGCACCACGTGCTGATCGTCGCCAAAGATAACGAAAATGCCCATACAGAGCAGGACTTTGATCTCGAAGGGAAAACCGCTGCGCAACTTGAAGCGCAAACTCCCGCGACGCCCCCCGCTTCCCCCGTGCCCCAGTAGAACGCACTGCAGCCAAGACTGCACTGCTACGGAAACCGCTCTTGTTTGTCCGAATTTCGCCTGTTACAATCTTCTCGCATAGACGCATCGTTTACTGCTGATGGAGTGATTCCGCGCGCTTGCCCAACGTGGCTCTTCTCAAAGTCAAACTCAAAGAAGGCACCGATACCGCGTCTCTTTTCGGCAGCCACGACGCTCATCTGAAAATGATTGAAGAGGCCCTGGGGATCCGAGTCTCAGCCCGGGGCGAAGAAGTGCTGCTGAACGGGCCGGCGGCTGCTGTGCGAAATGGGGAGCGCCTGCTGGACGGATTGACGACCCTCATGTCCGAAGGCGCGACCTTACGACGGGACGACGTGGAATACGCTATCCGCAACCTGCAAGGCGGGGAGGACCCTTCTTACATGAAGGAGAGTCTTCGCGACGGGATCGAGCTCGGCAGCGGCAAACGTGTGATCGTCCCGAAGACGCCGATGCAACGCCGCTATATCGAGGCTATCAGCAAGCACGACCTGGTCCTTGGCATCGGGCCCGCCGGCACGGGCAAAACGTACTTGGCGATGGCTATGGCCGTTGCCAGTCTCTCGCGACGTGAAGTCAACCGCATCATTCTCGCGCGGCCGGCGGTAGAAGCCGGCGAGAAGCTGGGGTTTCTCCCCGGCGATATGATCGCCAAGGTCAATCCCTACCTTCGCCCCCTGTATGACGCGCTGTATGACATGATGGATTTGGAGCGCGCGAATCGTCTGATCGAGCGAGGCGACATCGAGATCGCCCCGCTGGCCTTCATGCGGGGGCGCACGCTGAACGATGCATTTGTGATTCTCGATGAGGCGCAAAACGCCACCTCCGAGCAAATGAAAATGTTTTTGACCCGGCTCGGCTTCAATTCGAAAGCGGTCGTCACGGGAGACATTACCCAGGTCGATCTGCCCTCGGACCGTGTGTCCGGGCTCATCGAGGTGCGGGACATTCTCGTGGAGGTGCCCGGCATCGCCTTCATTTACTTCTCGGAAAAGGATGTCGTCCGCCATCGGCTGGTCCAAGAGATCATCAAGGCGTATCAGCGACATCATGAGAAACCTCATCGTCCAGGCCCCTCTCGCCGTTCGGATTGACGGGGTGCCTGTTCTGCTGCGTAACCTCCAACGCTCGGTCCCCATCGATACAAAGCGGCTATGCAGGATGGCCGAAGAGATTCTCGCCGCAGCGCGAGTTGAGAATACCGAGCTCAGCATCATCCTTGTCTCCGACCGGCGAATTCGCGCCCTGAACGCACGCTATCGGAAAAAGGACCGGGCCACAGATGTGTTGGCATTCCCGCTCGCGATGGTTGGTCCTGGACAGCCCCGCCGCTCTTTCCGTATAAAGCCACGGTCGCAGCCCCCCAAATTACTTGGCGATGTGGTGATTTCCTTATCGACGGCCCAGCGGCAGGCTCAAGCCCTCGGGCACGGCCTCTATGAGGAAGTCGCGCGGCTTCTTGTGCATGGGGTTTTGCACCTCCTGGGCTATGATCATGAGCAGGGGCCACAGGAAGCGGCCCGCATGATCCGTCAGGAGCACCGGCTTCTTCGAATCGTCTCCGCGACCTAAGCGCAATGGGAATTTGGGACCGTCTTGGACAGAGCCTGAGCAAAAGCAGGGAGGGATTAGCTCGCACCAGGGAAGGCCTGACCAAGACCCGCGAAGAATTCCTCGGAAATCTCCGGCGCCTGTTGCCCGCGAACCGGCGTATCACTCCGGAGCTCTACGAAGAACTCGAGAGCGCGCTGCTCGCCGCAGATCTGGGGATGGCCTCCGTCAGTTCCCTCCTGGCGTCGGTGCGAGAGGCGGTCCGAGAATCCGGAGAAGCCGACGGTAATGCGGTCCGAACGGTCTTGAAAAGCGCTGTTGCGGAACACCTTCGCAAAGCCGACGCCGCGCGGCCGAACCCTCCCGAAGATGTTTCTCCCGTTGTGATCCTCATGATCGGCATCAACGGCGTAGGAAAAACCACAACGATCGGGAAGCTCGCAGGATTTTACGTGCAGCGGGGGAAGCGCGTCGTCTTGGTC
>VBON01000127.1:1342-1955 GCA_005877525.1 Nitrospirota bacterium | reverse complement strand
CCCGGCGCCGATCCTGCGGCCGTTGCGTTCGATGGACTGGCGGCGGCGCGAGCTCGGACAGCCGACATTGTCCTTGTGGACACCGCCGGCCGTCTTCATACCAAATCGAATCTCATGGATGAGCTTCGAAAGATAAAGCGCACCCTCAGTAAGGCCATGCCGGGTGCCCCTCACGAAGTCTGGCTGGTCCTCGATGCGACCGTGGGCCAGAATGGGCTGGCGCAGGCGCGCCAGTTCCATGAGGCCTTAGGAGTGACCGGTGTGATTCTCACTAAGCTGGACGGCACGGCAAAAGGAGGGATCGTCGTCGCCATTTCTGATCTGGGTCTTCCCGTCCGCTATATCGGAATCGGCGAAGGAGTCAAAGATCTTGAACCATTCGATCCCGACGCTTTTGCGGAAGCATTGCTGGGCCAGGAACTATGAGAAGGCTTCTCTTGACACTGCGGGTGGCGATCTTTCTTGTCTCTCCGGCAGGCTTGCCCGACATCTCCGAAGCAAAAGACCCCAGCTTCCGTCTGACGAGCCACGACCTGAGCGTCACCATCGAGCCATCATCCCATCGCTTGCGGGTCATGGATCGGATGGAGCTTCGCGCGATCGGCGAGCAAAA
>VBON01000127.1:0-1329 GCA_005877525.1 Nitrospirota bacterium | reverse complement strand
GAATAAACATCTTGTGGTAGCGTGGGTGTCTGAGAATGGCAAGCTGCTCTCGTTTCATCCGCACGAACTCTCCGCCACAGCTCCTGCCCGAGAATCCCCAGGACCTGATGCCCGATTCACTCATGAGATCGTTGTGGAGCTGAATCGCGCGACAAAAGACGGCGAGAAGATTGTGCTTGATTTCGATTATGCGGGCGAGCTGAACGATCCACCGAAAGAGCCGCGACATCTGCGGTTTGTCACGCCAAGTGAAACCTCCGGCCATATCGGTCCGGAAGGCGTCTACATCGGGCCTGAGACAGCCTGGTACCCGGATCTCACCGATTCGTTTGCCATCTACCGGGCGATGGTGACGACGCCACCGAAATGGGAGACGATCGGGCAGGGTACGATGGCGGGACGGGAAGTGACACCGGCCGGCACCGTTACCACCTGGGACACGCGAACACCCGCCGAAGGGCTCACGCTCACGGCGGGACAGTACCTGATCACCACCCGCAATTGTGATGGAATCGAGACGGCGGCCTATCTGTATCCGGAGGAGCACTCCCTTGCAGAGCTCTATCTGGGCTCGGCCTGCAGCTATCTGCGCGCCTACATCGCACTGCTCGGTCCCTATCCATTTCCCCGCTTCTCGGTTGTAGAGAACTTTTTTGCCAGTGGATTAGGCCTGCCGTCCTATACGCTTCTTGGAACGGGGTCAATTCGCCGCCGATACATTCAGCCGTATGCCTTAGGCCATGAAATCGTGCACTCGTGGATTGGTAACTACGTGTACAACGATCATGGCGGGAACTGGGTAGAAGGTCTGACGACGTACCTGGCGAATTATTATTGGTACGAACTGCAGGGGGACCGGGAAAAAGCCCGTGATGAACGACGGTTAATGCTCTTCACCTATGCGGTCTATGTATCGCCCCAGAGAGATTATCCGATCGCCCAGTTCAAGCAGAAAGTCGATGCGCCATCGGCTATAGCAAGGCGGCCATGGTTTTTCATATGTTGCGTCGCGAGATCGGTGACGAGGCGTTCTTTGGAGCCCTCAAGCAGTTGGTCGCCGGATACGGCGGACGACATACGGGCTGGGGCGATCTCGAAACGCTGTTCAGCAAGACCGCGTCTCGGGATCTTCATCCGTTCTTCACCCATTGGATTGAACAGAGCGGCGCCCTGAGCCTTTCGGATGGAGCGGATCCCGACTTCAACCTGTTTCGGAGAATCCCTCGAACTGAGCTCCCGGCCATGCTGAACCTCTTCGTGACTGACCCACAACGAGTCATCATTCTCCCCACAGGTGATACCAAAGTTTTGGAACCCTACCGCCAGATT
>VBON01000126.1 GCA_005877525.1 Nitrospirota bacterium | reverse complement strand
CGGGAGAAGTGGCGGGAGGCGCCCGGCTGGGGATCCCGATCAGTGATGACTTGACGACGCTTGCCGAGAAGGCCGACGTGCTGATCGAGTTTACATCCCCTGAAGCCACGCTGGCGCACGTTGAGATCATGGCCAGCCGGAAAAAGGCGATGGTCATCGGGACCACCGGTCTCTCTGCCGAGCAAGTCTCTGAACTAAAGACCAAAGCGAAAGCGATTCCATGCGTGTTGGCGCCGAACATGAGCGTCGGTGTCAACTTGATGCTGAAGGTAATTGCTGAAATGGCACGCGCCTTAGGCGACGACTATGACATCGAGGTGACGGAAGCCCACCACCGGCTGAAAAAGGACGCTCCCAGCGGAACTGCCTTGAAGATGGCGGAGGTGCTGGCCAAGGCGACCGGAAAGAGTCTCGACCAGGTCGCTGCTTACGCCCGCAAAGGCATGATCGGGGAGCGCAAGCGCGGTGAAATCGGCATGCAGGTCATCCGCGCCGGCGATATTGTCGGCGACCACACCGTCCTCTTCGGCGGCATCGGCGAGCGCCTCGAGGTGACGCACCGAGCCTCCAGCCGCGACACATTCGCCGTGGGCGCGCTGCGCGGGGCCGAATGGGTCGTCAAACAACCTCCTGGCCTCTACGACATGCAGGACGTGCTGGGGCTGAGATAGTTGAATCTCTACTGGTCCTTCCGCCGGCCTGTCGTGTTTTGGTGGATCCTCTTCCTCGTCCTCCAGCAGACTGAACGGCTGTTCTTGCTTCCTCAGGCGCTCTCGCTGGAGACGCCGGCGCCGGCGTTGCTGTTCAAGACCCTCGTCATCGGCCTGCGAGCGGACTTCATCACGTCGACGCTTGGGATTGCTATCGTGGTGTTGCTGGCCGGCGGCCTCGGTGTGATCTTCTCCGTCTTCGGCAGATGGTTCGCGACGCTGAAGGCAGCGTCTCCATATCGCTTGGGCTTCTTCCTTGCGGCCGGCCTTGTCGCCGTCCTATTCCTGATTCTGCTGACGGTCGACATGGTGTACTCCTATTACAACCAGCAACATCTGAACTTCGTCTTCTTCGAATATCTCAGTGATCTGTTCGCGCCACATAATGACGCGGGGATACCAAGCGTTCAGGCCAAGCAACAGACGGGGGCGGAACTACAAGACAGCGGCAGATGGGCATGGAGACTGCCCGCGTTTGCCTTTGCTGAAGGGATCGCGATCGCCGCCTGGTGGTTTGTGTTCAGGCGCCTGCAACCTTTGCTCGGCCGGTACGGCCGAGCCGTCTCTCCCGCTACAGCGAACACGATTTTGCTGGTGAGTCTTGTAGGGGGAATGCTGGGATTTCACCCTCAAGGGCCGTATGCCATTCGCATCGCTGATATCAACAGCGCGATCTACTACAACCTTGCTCAGAACCCGATTCTCTACGCCAGCGAAGCTCTGCGTGCCGCCCTCGATGCTCGCACAGTCGGCACACGCTCTTGGGTGCGCAATGACATGCGGATGGGTGAGGCCCTGCGCTTGTCTCAAGAAGCCGTGGGCAGAGGGGCAGCATTTGCAGATCCACAATACCCTTTCGTTCGGGAGATGCGGACGGAACAAGGCGTCCGGTTCAACAAGCCCGTCAACGTGCTGCTCATTTTCGTCGAAGGCTTGGACCGGCGCTATTTGGGCCGGACGGTGGCCTCTATTCGCCTCACGCCGTTTTTGGATCGGCTCAAAGGTGAAAGTCTGTACTTCGAAAACTTTTTTACGAACGGGGTGCAGACGGCGCATGGTCTATTTCCTTCTTTCTGCTCCTACTATGCGACTCAAGGGCCGTCGGCGATGAAGACTCGCTACACTCACGATTACCTTTGCCTGCCCACGCTGTTAAGCAGGGCTGGCTATCGAACCGAGATGGTGATCAGCCAGCACCGCGATCTGAACCGACTCCAGCTGTTCATGGCTCGAAATGGCCTCCACCAGTTGTTCGCTGAAGACGATTTCTCGCCCAACGCCGAGCGGATCGGTCTTGGGATCACGGACGGAGCGCTCTTCGATGGTGTTCGGTCACGAATCGAAATTCTGCAGGCCTCAGACCAGCCATTCTTCCTCACAACCCTCACGGTCAATACTCATCACCCTTTTACCGTGCCGCTCACGCATCCGGAGGTCCGGGCGTTATCGACGGAACCGGATCGGTACCTGGCGGCCCTGCGGTATTTAGATGTCGAGATGGAGCGTTGGTTTGTGGGGCTGCAACGGGATGGACTGCTCAAGAACACGGTCGTATTCATCCTCGGCGACCACGGGAGGCATGAAGCGATTGGCCGAACGGATATCGAGCGCCAGGTCGGACATTTCATGTCCCCGCTCTTCATCTGGATGGATGAATCCTTACGAGCTCCGGCCAATTATCGTCCGCGGGTCGTCTCGAACATCGCAAGCCAGGTCGATCTGGCACCCACAATCCTTGCCCTCAATGGATTAATGCCGCGGGAGGCGCCATTTCTCGGCCGAGACCTCAGCTGCCTTTTGCGTACCGATTGTGCTCAGGACAACTGGGCCTTTTTGAGCAGCGTTTATGATGATCTGATCGGTTTGGCAGATGAGCACGGCCTGCTGATCTACTCTCTGCGTAACGCTTCTCTCTATCGGGCGGGGCTGAGTGTGGAAGAGGAGGGCGTCCGATATGCGGTAACCGATCCCATAGTGACTGCCCGCTACCGGCGCCTGTTGGCGCTCTATGTCAGTTCGAACTACCTCCTCGACCACAATCAGATCTGGTCCTGGAAAGAATGGGGAAAGCGGCTGTAGCAGAGGAATTTACTTCCCGCTGACGAGCGCTTTGTAGAGTTGATTGAAGTCGGCTTTGGCGGTCTCGATGAACACGCCGCGGTTGCCTCCTATTGCAACGGTCCAGTCTCCACCTGCATACATCCAACCGTGCTGCGGTACCCAGTTCATCCCGCTCATCTTGGAATAGGAACCGGCCAGCGTGTTGAACATCATCGTGACGGTCGCGCAGAACTGCGCAGTCAGTGCGCCCATGTCCTTCGACATGTCCATCTTCGCCTTGAAGTCCACCAACTTGCCGTCAGGGGTAAATTCTCCTGCGGCTACAACGCCGTTGATCTTTAGCAGTTCATCCAAGCTAGCCATGGCACTCACCTCCTATTTCACCCGCCCCATTCCCCGGCGCGCCGAGACGCGCCGTTTTCCCAGTCAGACTTCCTAAAACTAAAGAACTGATCACAGCAGCTTCTCCAAGGCGTCCCACTCGGTGACGGGCTGCGAACAGGTGAAGTTGTGGCAGACATAAGCAGTGGCTTTGCCGTCAATGGCGGTCTTGCCTTGCGCAGCAGCCGGCACGCCGGGCGATCCGGAACTTTTTTCGTCGACCACGACTAAAGTCTTATTCGGCACGTACCGCTGACGGATCTTTATAAGGAGATCGGCCATGGCGGGATCGGTGCGCGAGCCGATCAACACGATCTCCTTGGGCTTTGAGAGATAGTAGTCCAGCGCGCACAGAAGAGACGACGTTCCGAAAGGGTTCGCCGCCAACTGTTCCCGAAACAGCCGAAATGAAATGTTTGCTCCGCGCGGTCCAGATAGATCTGCTCGCCGGTATAGGAGAACAACCGCAGAAAATTCATCGCGGCGATGGCGTTCCCGGAAGGGATGGCGGAATCCTCGCCGCTTTTCATGCGCTGGATCAGGGCCTCATGGTCCCTGCCGGTAAAAAAACATCCCCCCGTCTGTGCATCCCAGAACTGCTCCAGCATTACAGCTGTGAGCTCGCGGGCTTTTTCCAGGTACCGTGACGATGACGTGGCCTCGAAGGCATCAATCAGTGCCGCCGTCAAAAAGGCATAGTCATCCAGGTAGCCGTTCAGGCGGGCTTTTCCGTCGGTCATCGTTCTGAAGAGCCGTCCTTCCTTGTACGCGTTCGAAAGGAGGAACTCGAGCGCTCTTTCCCCCATGGAGAGATACTGTGGGTTTCCCAGGGCTTGATAGGCGTCCAGCACTCCCGAGATCATGAGGGCGTTCCAGCCAGTCAGGATCTTATGATCGCGAAGGGGTTTGACCCGTTGTTCGCGAGATTCCAGGAGTTGGCGCCGGGCCTCCGCCATCATTTGCGCGGCGTTCGCCACGTCGGGAACCGTGATTCTGCCGTTGCTCTTGATCAGATTCGGGATGTTCTTGTCCTCAAAGTTCCCCTGCTCGGTGATGTCATAGACCTGGCAGAAGCGCTCCCCGATCTCCAAGCCAAGGATCTCCTTCACCTCAGCCGGCGTCCACACGAAATACTTGCCTTCATGGCCTTCGCTGTCTGCATCCTGTGCGGTATAGAAGCCGCCGTCCGGATGGACCATTTCACGGTGGATGTAGTCCAAGGTTTCCTCGACGACGCTGCGAAAACGCGGCTCCCGGCTCAGACGCCAGGCATCCAGATAGAGCCGCACCAGCTGAGCGTTGTCGTAGAGCATCTTTTCAAAGTGAGGAACCAGCCACTGAGCGTCGGTGGAATAGCGATGGAACCCGCCGCCGAGATGGTCATAGATGCCGCCGGCCGCCATTTTCCAGAGCGAGTGCAACGTCATGTCCAGCGTTTTGGGCTCATCGGTGCGCCTGTATTGCCGAAGCAGAAGGTGGAAGGGCGGCGGGGTGGGGAATTTGGGCGCGTCGCCGAAGCCGCCATTGACCGGCTCATAGAAGGAGCTGAGATCACGCACGGCGCTGTCCAACAATTCCTCACTAAGGGGCGCTGTTGACGGATTGGGCGTACTGATGCGCCGCAGACCCGTGCGAACTTTCTGGATGTTCTCCTGAACCTGCCCGGGCTCTTTGTGATAGGCCTCGACGACGCCGAGCAGGACTTCGGGGAATCCCGGCATGCCATAGCGCGAAACCGGAGGAAAGTAAGTGCCTCCCCAGAAGGGCTCCTTCTCCGGTGTGAGAAAGATTGTCAGCGGCCAGCCACCGCCGCGTCGCATGAAGGCCTGTGCCGATTTCTGATAGATATCGTCCAAGTCGGGACGCTCTTCACGGTCTACCTTTATGTTGATGAAATGTTCATTCATCAGCCTGGCAATGTCGGGGTTTTCAAAGGATTCCCGCTCCATCACATGACACCAGTGACAGGCGGAATAGCCGATGGAGAGGAGAATCGGCTTGTTCTCCGACTTGGCGCGTCCCAGGGCTTCGTCTCCCCAGGGATACCAGTCCACGGGATTGTGCGCATGCTGCTTGAGATAGGGGCTCGTTTCGTGGATAAGGCAGTTCGTGTATGGCGGTGTCTCGCCTGTCTGTTGCATCTTGATATCGTACCTTTCCGTGAGATAACTGCGCAATGCAACAAACGCTGGGGCTGAGTTCGGGGTCCTGTCGCCGACCATCCCCACCGTGCTCACCGCCACAATCTATTTTTGACGAATCGTAAATATACCCGTACGACTCTGCTTTGCAGCATTTCTTCCGTGCGGCTCCGCGCGGCGGGGAGCCCCTGGTCGACGCCACCCCTCTTCGACCTCGCTGGAAACTGTCTGCAAGAATAACGAAATGACGCCGGGTGGCGACGAACGGGCGCCCAGGCGGAGCGCAGCGACTTGGGCTGCGGGAGCGAGCACGTCTGGGCTGTTTGTCGACAGGACCCGGCCCTCCGCAGGTCCTGCGCTGGAGATGAAAGATTCGGAGT
>VBON01000125.1 GCA_005877525.1 Nitrospirota bacterium | reverse complement strand
TCGGCCCGAAAGAGAAGCCGATCAATCCGGAGATCTATGTCAGCCAAATACTGGAGAAGCTGTACGAGGCCGGGCATGGCGACATTCAGGGATATTTGCTGAATAACATCGCGAAGCTCAGGGAGGAGATCGAAGTGGTCCGCCGGCTGACCAAAGAGAAAATCGGCTACGACGCATTCAAGCCACAAATCGTCATGGACCACGCGCCGGAGGCGTTTTCCGGCTGGATTGACGAAGAGATGGAGGTGCGTCGCAGCAAGATCATTCACGTGGCATTGTTCAACCTGCTCAAACAGGGGGCGGCGGACCCCAAACGGGAGCAAGACGTCGATCGCCTGAAGCGGCGCCTGGAGAATGCCTGGGCGGAAGGGCAGAAAGCAGG
>VBON01000124.1 GCA_005877525.1 Nitrospirota bacterium | reverse complement strand
CTCATCGGTGATGTGCGGCACGACTTGAACGGTGCCGCCCAGATAATCCCCGCGCCGTTCCTTCATAATCACGTCGTAATAGATGCGGCCGGTCGTGAAATTATTCCGCCGTCCCATCGTGACACTCGTGAAGCGCTCATAATGGCCGAGGTCGAGATCGGTCTCGGCCCCATCTTCGGTCACGTAGACCTCGCCATGCTGATAAGGGTTCATGGTGCCGGGGTCCACATTAATATAAGGATCCAGCTTCAGAAAGGTAATGCGTGCCCCACGGCTTTCTAAGAGATTGCCGATCGACGCAGAGGCGAGGCCTTTGCCCAACGACGAGATCACGCCCCCGGTCACAAAGATGAATTGTGGCATGCCGGCTCTCCTCTCGTACTTACATGGGTAAGAATCTGTTCGGCTCGCTGTAAGTCACTCGGTGTATCGATGCGTAAGGATTCATGCTTCGTTTCCCAGACCCGAATCCGAATCCCCGCTTCCAAGAGGCGCAACTGTTCAAGTTGCTCGCTTCGCTCCAATGATCCGGCCGGGAGTCCGGCGAACCGGATCAGGGCCCCCCGAGTATAGGCATAGATGCCGAGATGTTTCCAATGCAAACCGGGAATGAGGGCCGTCTTGCCCGCGGCACCGTCTCTGACATACGGAATCAGACTCCGGGAAAAGTACAAGGCGAAGCCCTGCTCATCTGTGACGACCTTCACGACATTCGGGTCACTCAGTTCACGTTCATCGCTCATCGCGCGTTTCAGCGTCCCGACATCGGCGTCAGACCCGATGAAAGGCAAGATCAGATCCTCGAGGAAACCCGCGGCCAACGGGATCTCGTCTCCCTGCAGGTTGATGTAGACATCGGCCGGGACCTCCTGCGCGATGTGCGCGACGCGATCGGAGCCGGTCCGCAAGTCCTGTCCGGTCATCATGGCGGTACCGCCAAAGTTTTGGACCACGGTCAGGATTCGTTCATCATCGGTGGCAACGATAACGCGTTTCACGCCACGCACGGTCGACACCCGATCATACACCTGCTGCACCAGCGGCTTATTACCGATTCGAGCCAGAGGTTTTCCGATAAATCTGCTCGACCCGTAGCGGGCGGGAATGACGACGACCACATCTGCACGCGAAACGTGTGACGCCGATCGAGCGAGGGCTGCGGGATCAGCCACAAGAATCATCCACGGGCCAGCGCTTCCTGCAGTTGGACGGGTGTCACGGTCCCCGTCCCGATCAAGCCCACGACAATGCCTGCCGCATAGTTGGCAAGTTTAGCAGCTTGGCGCATGGGCGCACCGGCCGCGAGCGCGAGCGCCAGCGTCGCCACGACAGTATCGCCAGCACCTGTCACGTCGAAGACCTGCTTCGCGACTGTCGGGATGGCAGTGACATGCCCCCCTTCCTCGAAGAGACTCATGCCACGCTCCCCTCGCGTGATCAAGACAGCGCGCACTCCCAGCCGCTGATGCAGTTGCCGCCCGGCTTCAAGCAACACGTCCTCATCTTCGCCGTGCAGACCAGCCGCCTGGATGGCTTCCAGGTGATTCGGCGTCAGCACGGTGACACCCTTATAGTATCCAATGTGCGCCACCTTGGGATCGACAATCACCGGAATCTTGTGGCGATCGGCGAGATCGGTCACGTCCGACATCAGACGCGCTGTAATCACTCCCTTCGCATAGTCGGAGACCACGACGGCCGCGACTGAACGGATACAGGCCGCTATATACCGGCTGATGCGCGCTTCTAATACTCCGCTGATCGCATGACAGCGCTCCACGTCGAAGCGAACCAATTGCTGGTTGTGCGCCATGATCCGAGTCTTGCGTGTCGTGGGGCGGTCGCGATCGAGGAGAACGCCGTCACTTCCGATGCCCTGGTTGCGCAGCACCTCCATGAACTGCCGGCCGGCTTCGTCGGTGCCGAGTTGTTGGAGACATTGGCTGCGCCGCCCAGTTGTAGTGTCTCAGAGGACACGTTCACGATCGGGACAGGGGCCTCGGGGGAAATCCGGCAGACCGGCCCCCAAATGTACTGGTCGAGGATGAGATCCCCGACGACGAGGATCTTGCCGCCTTTGAATTTCTTGATGTAGGCCTGCAGACCGGCGGCTTTCATAGACAGCTCGTTCAGCGGATCAGCTTCGCGATCCGTTCCCAACGCACCATATGCGCAAGGTCTCCCCGACTATCCCAGGACCAGTAGATGAGGAACGCCTTGCCCTTGATCTTCTCGCGCTTGACGTAGCCCCAAAAGCGGCTATCGAGGCTCTGGTCCCGATTGTCGCCCATCACAAAGTAGGAATCCGACGGGACGGTGAGCGGACCGAGATTATCGCGAGGTTGGATCTGATGCGGGAGGACTGACGGATCTACGTGTTGCGTATACGGTTCGCTCAAGGGCTGGCCGTTGATATAGACGTTTTTATCCCGAACCTCGACCCGGTCGCCGGGAAGACCGATCACTCGCTTGATGAAGTCCTTGGTCTCATCCTCGGGGAACATGAACACGATGATGTCCCCCCGATCGGGGTTGGTCACCGGCAGCAAGGTTCGGTAGCTGTAACACGACCAAAAGAGAGGGATCCTCTTGACGCCGGTACGATTCGTCGACGCATCCCATTCGCAATCCCAGGGGATCTTTAACCCAAAGACCATTTTGTTCACGAGGATGTGGTCTCCGATCTGCAAGGTCTGGATCATCGAACCCGAGGGGATCTTGAAAGCTTGTACGACGAATGTGCGGATGAAGAGGGCGAGCACGATCGCGATCACGATCGCCTCGGTATACTCGCGCCAGAGAGACTTGCTCTTCATGGCAACGGTCGTGGAAGCGGTCGATCACCTTCAGCAAGGCCAGGAAGGCCTCCTGAGGGAATTCCACGCGGCCGACCTGCTTCATTCTTTTCTTGCCTTCCTTCTGCTTCTCCCATAATTTCCTTTTCCGGGTGATATCCCCACCGTAACATTTCGCGGTTACATTCTTCTTCAGCGCCCCGACCGTTTCGCGGGCGAGGATCTTATTGCCGATGGCCGCTTGGATCGACACTTCGAACATCTGACGCGGAATATACTCCTTCATCTTCTCAGCTACTTGTCGGCCTCGGACGGCCGCTTTATCGCGGTGGACAATAAACGACAAGGCATCCACGCTCTCGCCGTTCAGCAGGATATCGACTTTCACCAACTCGGCTGGCTGGTAGCCGATGACCTCATAGTCGAGCGATGCATAGCCCTGTGTCTTGGACTTCAGTCGGTCATAGAAGTCGAGCACGATCTCGCTGAGCGGCATCTCGTAAATAAGCATGACCCGGGTCGGATTCAGATAGGTCAAACCCTTCTGCGTGCCGCGGCGCTCCTGGCACAGGGCCAGGAGGTTGCCGACATAGGCCTCCGGCGTGATGAGCGTCGCCTTAATGTAAGGCTCCTCGAAGTCCTGGATAGAGGTGGGCTCCGGCAGCTTTGTCGGGTTATCAATGTACAGGGTCTGGCCTTTGGTGGTTCTGATCTTGTACACCACCGTCGGCGTCGTACTGATCAACTCCAGCGCAAACTCGCGCTCAAGGCGCTCCTGGATGATCTCCATATGAAGCAGGCCCAGGAAGCCACAGCGAAAGCCGAATCCCAGGGCGACCGAGGTTTCAGGCTCATAGACAAAGCTGGAGTCGTTCAGGCGTAGTTTCTCGAGGGCGTCTCGTAAATCCTCGTAGCGGTCGGCATCCGTCGAATAGAGACCACAGAACACCATGGGCTTGGCTTCTTTATAGCCGGGATACGGAGCCGCCGTCGGCCGATCCGTCTCGGTGATCGTGTCGCCGATGCGCGTATCCCCCACCCGCTTGATTCCCGCCACGACATAGCCGACCTCGCCGGTGGAGAGCTTCTCCGTCTTCATCCGTTTGGGCGTGAAGATTCCGACCTCCAGGATCTCGAAATTCTTGTCCGTGCCGGTCATGCGGACTTTCAGGCCCGGCCGGATCTCCCCGTCGCCTACGCGGGCAAGCACCGTTACTCCCTGATAGTTGTCGAACCAGGAGTCGAAGACCAGGGCCTTCAGCGGTCCTCCTGCATCGCCACGGGGTGCGGGAATACGCTTGATGATTGCTTCTAAAACTTCCTTAGTGCCGAGTCCTGCTTTGGCGCTGGTCAGAAGAGCATCGTGCGTGTCCAGGCTTAAGACATCCTCGATCTGGCGCTTGGTGCCGTCAATATCCGCGCTGGCTAAATCCACCTTGTTGATCACCGGAATGATCGTCAGCCCGTTCTCGATTGCAAGATTCGCGTTGGCGATTGTTTGCGCTTCGACGCCCTGCGAGGCGTCCACGAGGAGCAGCGCTCCTTCACAGGCCGCCAGGCTCCGGGAGACTTCATACGTGAAGTCGACATGTCCTGGGGTGTCGATCAGATTGAGGAGATATTCCTCTCCGTCCTCAGCCTTGTACCGGACGGTAACGGTGTGAGCCTTGATGGTAATTCCGCGCTCCCGCTCGAGGTCCATCGCGTCGAGGATTTGCTCTCGGGATTCTCTAGGGGTGATGGCACCTGTATATTCCAGCAACCTGTCCGCAAGAGTCGATTTCCCGTGGTCGATGTGCGCGATTATGGAGAAGTTCCTGATGTGGGTCTGCAAATGGTCTCCTTCGAGGTAACTCCGCAAAGTATATTTGTTTTTGGTCACATTGTCAAAGCTGGGACCGGGCCATATAATGACCTTCCACTATGATTTCCAAGGCTCGTGAACGCCGGTTGCAGAGTGATGATCGCCGCTATCTGTGGCATCCCTTCACCCAGCAGCGGGACTGGGAAAAGGCGCTTCCGTTAATCATCGAGCGCGGTCAGGGTGTCTATGTGCAGGACACGAGCGGGAATCGTTTCCTGGATGGCGTCTCCTCTATTTGGGTCAACCTTCACGGTCATCGGCACCCGGCATTGGATCGGGCTCTGAGGACCCAACTCGGCCGGATCGCCCATTCCACACTTCTCGGCCTTTCCAATGTGCCGGCGATTGAGCTGGCCAAAAAGCTCGTTCACATCGCGCCACGCGGCCTGACGCGCGTCTTCTATTCCGACAATGGCTCTACCGCGGTGGAAGTCGCGTTGAAGATGGCCTTTCAGTATTGGCAATTGAAAGGCGGCGGGTTTCAAAAAAAGACGAGGTTCATGCATCTCGGACAGGCCTACCACGGCGACACGCTCGGCTCGGTCAGCGTCGGAGGCATCTCCCTCTTTCATGAGCGGTACAAGCCGCTCCTGTTTCCGACATTTGAGGCCCATGCCCCATACTGCTATCGCTGTCCCTTAGGATTGACCTTGCCGAAGTGCAAGCTGTCCTGCGCAGATTCGGTGGAGGACATTCTCAAAGGGCATCATCAAGAGATCGCGGGGCTCATTGTTGAGCCCATGTTGCTGGCCGCTGGCGGCATGATCACTATGCCGGCGGGATACCTAAAACGTCTTCGGCGTCTGGCCACCCGCTATAACGTCCTGTTCATTGCTGACGAGGTGGCCACCGGCTTCGGGCGCACCGGGCGCATGTTTGCCTGTGAGCATGAGGAGGTCAAGCCCGATCTGATGGCGATAAGCAAAGGGTTGACCGGCGGGTACATGCCGCTGGCGGCAACTCTCACGACGGAACAGGTGTATCACCAATTTCTCGGACAGCATGAGCAGTTGACGACCTTCTTTCACGGGCACAGCTATACCGGCAATCCACTCGGCTGTGCGGTCGCCTTGGCGAACCTCGAAGTCTTTAAGCAAGAGCGAACACTTGAGAGGCTCGTGCCGAAGATTGCAGTCCTTCGCAACCTGCTGAAGCCGCTCTGGTCGCATCCCCAATCCACATGTCGGTGATATCCGTCAAATTGGATTCATCGTGGGCATCGAACTGCTACGAGAACGCATGACGAAGGAGTCCTATTCGCTTGCGGAGCGGATTGGGACGCAAGTCACGGAGGTCGCTCGCGCTGCGGGCTTACTTCTACGCCCGCTCGGCAACATTATTGTTCTCATGCCGCCGCTCAGCACGACGGCCACAGAACTGCGGGCAATGGTCAGGATTGTGAGCCAGGCCATCACGACAGTCACAAAGGTGTAACGATGGAAACACGACGGATCGGAACACTCCATGTCTCGGTGGTGGGTCTCGGTTGCAATAATTTCGGATGGCGCCTTGATGCCGCTCAGAGCTTCGAGGTCATCCATGCCGCTCTCGACGCCGGCATCAACTTCTTTGATACAGCGGATATCTATGGCCGTACGCACAGCGAAGAGTTCCTCGGACGTGCGCTCGGGCACCGTCGCAGTGAAGTGATCATCGCTACGAAGTTCGGCATGGCCGTCGATGAGAAACGTCGCGGGGCACGCCCTGACTACGTGCTCCAGGCGGCCGAGGCTAGCCTCCGCCGCCTCGGAACGGACCGCATCGATTTGTATCAAATCCACCAGCCCGATGCGACTGTCCCGATTGCCGACACGCTCGAGGCCCTGGAGAAGCTTGTGAAGGCGGGCAAGGTCCGCGAGATCGGTTGCTCCAACTTCTCAGCCAATCAACTACGGAAGGCGGAATCGGCGGTGTCCCCTGGGACGGCTCGATTCGTCAGTGTGCAGAACGAGTACAGTTTGCTTGATCGTGAGGCGGAAGGTGAAGTGATCCCTGAATGCGAAAGGTTAGGTCTCGCCTTCATCCCCTACTTCCCGTTGGCAAGCGGCCTGCTCACAGGGAAATATCGAAAGGGCGAGTCCCCGCCCCCGGGGACCCGTCTCGCGCCTGGCGGACGATTTGAAGACACGCTCACGGAAAAAAACTTGGACTTGGTGGAAGCGCTCATCCAGTTTGCGGAATCTAAAGGTCATACCCTATTGGAACTCGCCGTCTCATGGTTGGCAGCGCGGCCAACCGTCGCGTCAGTAATCGCCGGAGCGACAACGAGCCAGCAAGTGAAGATGAATGCTGCGGCCGCCGGTTGGCGGCTATCGAAGGCAGATCTCACCGAGGTTGACAAGATTCTACATTAGCATGTTTATCCGAGCCCAATGTTATTTGCGCTTATAGCCTCGTGACTCCATACATTGATTGAGATCTGCTGTAAAGTGGGGCGACTTAAGATTAGTGCCGTATCGCTGAGTGGTCTGAGCGTAACATTCATCGTAGTCTCGTTCCGTGTCGGCTTCCGTCTTTCCTTCCTGAGTCCACTCGACCTTCGTAGCACAAGCCGTGACGAGAATAACCATCAGCAAGCAGCCAAGCACTGTGACCTTCATGTGACACCTCCGTTGAGGGTTATAGGGGCTTCATGTGGGCTGTTCGGTCAGGACCCGCAAGATCTCATCACGGCATGCTTACTTCGACGCGGTCGCCGAGCTTGGCTTTGACGAGATCAGCCGCGCGGCCTTGATGGCAGAAAATTTCCAGCCAGCTATCGCTGTTTACTAGCGCCGCAAGCGTCCCCTCCGGCCCATCCGCGTAGAAGCGCTGGAGCCCGTCGATAGACGCGTGCTCGAGGTCAACCTGGACACGGCTTAGATGATCGGCGCCAGCGAAACTCACCAGATTTTCCCGACTGATATTGGTGATGAGGTTTCCAAAGCGATCGATGTGCTGAACTTCGCCAATGAGTTTGCCCCCCGCTTCGTGAGCCCTGGGCACTTCGAAACGGATGCTTGTGTCAACCACCGGCCCGAACGATTCGATCGGTTCGCCGCGCGAGAGCCATGCGGCGGCCGGCGCGAACACATCACGCCCGTGAAACGTCGAGCCAATGGAACCCAGAAAATATTGCTTGTTTGTGAGCTCACGAATCTCGACATCGATCTCGGCAGCGAGAACGCAGCTGAGGATTCCATTGTCGGGCGCGATAAAGTATTGTTCCATGGCGAATGCGAGCAGGGGCCGGCGTTCGCTGCCGACCCCGGGGTCCACCACGGCGACATGAATCGTGCCTGGCCGAAAGTAGCGCGCGGCAGAGTGCAGCAGATACGCGGCGACCCGGATGTTGTGCGCCGGAATGTCGTGGCTGAGGTCCACTATTTGGGCGAGTGGGTTGATGCCGAGGATAACCCCCTTCATGCTGCCCACGAACACGTCGGAGGCGCCGAAGTCGGTTAACAGGGTGATGATGGGCGGGGGGTTGGCTACAGAATCGTCGGGAAGGCGCGGCATAGGGTATGGGTTGTCACCGCATCGCGGGTCACGTCTTTTCGAAGCAGATATTCAGGACCTCGTATTCGGCGACCTTGGCCGGTGTCTGAACTTCCAAGGTATCGCCGACGCGCTTGCCGATCAATGCGCGCCCCACCGGCGACTGCACCGAGATCTTGCCATTCTTGAGATCGGCCTCATCCTGCCCGACCAGCGTATAGCGCTGTTCCTTATCACTCTGCAGATCCCTGACCGTCACGGTCGCCCCGAACACAACTTTCTCCGTGGACAGATTTGAGGTATCGATGATCTGCGCTTCGGCCAGCTTGTGTTCCAGATCGCGGATGCGTCCATCGATGTGGCTCTGACGCTCTTTCGCCGCCTCGAACTCGGCGTTCTCGCTGATATCACCATGCGCCCGCGCTTCTTCGATGTCTCGGATGTTCTTCGGCCGCTCTACCTTCTTGTAGCGTTCCAACTCAGGCAAAGCTTCGTAGCCTTTCTTTGTAATCGGTATTCTGGCCATTGTTCCTCGAGATGATTAGTGTACAGATGAGTAGTGGTCCTGCAAAGGCTTTACGGAAAGTCTCCGCTTAAGGCCTGCTTCGATGGCCATCAGGGTGGCGCGCGCTCCGGCCATGGTCGTGTAATAAGGGACGGCATGTATCAGCGCCGCATGACGGATTGACGCCGAGTCCGCTTGCGAAATCTTGTCGCCCACGGTGTTGATCACCAGTTGGATCTCGCGGTTCTTAATGTGATCCACGCAATGCGGGCGGCCCTCGACGACCTTGTTTACGATGTCCACGGTGACACCGTTACGGCCCAGATGTCCCGCAGTTCCTCGCGTCGCTTCGACGGTAAACCCTAATTCCAGGAATCGCCGAATCAAGACGATCGTGCCCGGTTTGTCCTTGTCCTTGACGCTGATGAACACCCGGCCGCACATCGGGAGCATCGACCCGGCGGCGGCTTGAGACTTTAGAAAGGCCGCGCCGAAGTCATCCGAGATGCCCATCACCTCGCCGGTCGAACGCATCTCCGGACCCAGAATCACATCCGTCCCGGGAAACTTGTTGAACGGAAAGACCGCTTCCTTCACCGAGATGTGGGACGGAACCCGCTCGGAGGTAACGCGGAGCTCTTTCAATGTACGGCCCATCATGACACGCATCGCCACCTTTGCCAGGGGCACGCCGGTGGCCTTGCTCACGAACGGAACGGTGCGCGAGGCACGCGGATTGACTTCGAGGATGTAGACAGTCCCGTCGCGGACTGCGAACTGGATGTTCATCAAGCCGATCACGCGAAGTTCCAAGGCGAGGAGTTTCGCTTGGCGCCGGATCTCGGAGATAATCTCGGGCGTGAGCGAGTACGGAGGTAACGAGCAGGCAGAATCGCCTGAGTGCACCCCGGCCTCCTCGATGTGCTCCATGATGCCGCCGATCACGATCGTCTCGCCATCGGACACCGCATCCACGTCGATCTCGATCGCGTCCTCCAAATACTTGTCGATCAGGACCGGATGGGCCGGCGAGACTTGAATGGCCCGGGTGATATAGCTCTTTAAACTCTTCTCGTCGTAAATGATCTCCATCGCACGACCGCCGAGCACATAGGAGGGGCGCACCATGACCGGGTAGCTGATGGACGAGGCGATCGCGGCCGCTTCAGAAAACGAACGCGCAATGCCGCTCGCCGGTTGCCGCAAGCCCAGCTTGTCCACCAATACGTTGAACCGCTCGCGATCCTCTGCGCGGTCAATCGCGTCCGGGGATGTCCCAAGGATGGGCACGCCAGCCTGCTCCAGGGGCAGCGCGAGCTTAAGCGGCGTTTGGCCGCCGAACTGGACGACAAGCCCGAGCAGTTCTCCGCTGCGGCGCTCCGTCTCGACGATATTCAACACGTCTTCCAGAGTCAAGGGCTCAAAGTACAGCCGGTCGGAGGTGTCGTAGTCGGTGCTGACAGTCTCGGGGTTGCAGTTCACCATGATCGTTTCATATCCCATTTCCTTGAGGGCCATCGCCGCATGAACGCAGCAGTAGTCAAATTCGATGCCCTGGCCGATCCGGTTCGGCCCCCCGCCGAGGATCATCACTTTCTGCCGGTTGGTCGGACGGCTTTCGCATTCGGACTCATAGGTCGAGTAGAGATACGGCGTCAGGGCCTGAAATTCGGCCCCGCATGTATCGACCCGTTTAAACGTCGACGTGACGTTGCGGCTCTGTCGATTGCGACGGAACTCCGGCTCCGAGATCCGCAACAGCTCTGCGAGCCGATGATCCGAAAATCCGAGGCGTTTCATCTCGCGGAGCATGTCGTCGGAGAAGGAACGGGGTGCCTGGGCAAGACGATCCTCGGACACGAGGATTTCTTTCATTTGATGCAGGAACCACGGATCGACCCCCGTCAACTCGTGCAGTTCCTGTTCGGAAATGCCCATTCGCAGTCCATCGGCAAGGCGCCAGAGCCGTTCGGCGTCCGGGCGGCGCAAGGACTCGCGAATCCAGGCCACGGTTTCCTCCGGGTCGCCCTCTGCCAGCGACGGATGGGGCTCGAACCCGTACCGGTCCACTTCGAGAGACCGGATCGCCTTCTGTAAGGCCTCCTTAAAGGTCCGCCCAATGGCCATCGCCTCGCCCACTGACTTCATTTGGGTGGTGAGCGTGCCATCGGCGCCTGGAAATTTTTCGAACGCGAACCGGGGAAGCTTCACGACCACGTAATCGATGCTGGGCTCGAACGAGGCTTTGGTCACGCGGGTGATGTCGTTGGGAATCTCATCGAGGGTATAGCCGACCGCCAGTTTCGCGGCGATCTTTGCGATGGGAAACCCGGTCGCCTTGGAGGCCAGTGCCGAACTCCGTGATACGCGAGGGTTCATCTCGATCACCACCAGATCGCCGGTGAGGGGGTTCACGCCGAACTGGATATTAGAGCCCCCGGTATCCACGCCGATCTCGCGCATGATACGGAGCGACGCATCCCGCATTCCCTGGTATTCCTTGTCGGTCAGCGTCTGCGCCGGCGCGACCGTGATGCTGTCCCCTGTGTGGATACCCATCGCATCGAAGTTTTCAATCGAGCAAACGATCACGACGTTGTCCATCTTATCGCGCATCACCTCGAGTTCGAATTCTTTCCAGCCGATCACGGAACGCTCCACTAGAATTTCCCCCACCGGACTGGCGCTCAGGCCCCATTCGGCATAGCGCTCGAACTCCTCACGGTTATAGGCGATGTTACCGCCGGTTCCCCCGAGGGTGAACGAGGGCCGCACGATCGCCGGAAACCCGACGATCTCCATCGCGCGCAACGCGTCCTCCCGTGAGCGCGCGACCGCGCTGGCTGGCGTACGCAGTCCAATGCGCGTCATGGCATCCTTGAAGGCTTCGCGATTCTCTGCCTTGCGGATAGCCTCGTAGCTGGCGCCGATGAGCTCCACGTTGTATTTCTGGAGAATTCCCTGTTCCGCCAGTTGCACGGCCATGTTAAGGGCTGTCTGTCCCCCCATGGTAGGCAGCAAAGCATCGGGCCGTTCCTGCTGGATCACCCGTTCGACGACATCCACCGTGATTGGCTCGATGTACGTGCGGTCGGCCAGTTCGGGGTCGGTCATGATCGTCGCCGGATTGCTGTTGATCAGGATGATCCGGTAGCCTTCCTCGCGTAAGGCCTTGCACGCTTGCGTGCCGGAATAGTCGAACTCACAGGCCTGCCCGATGACAATCGGCCCGGAGCCGATGAGGAGAATGCTCTTGATGTCGTTGCGTCTAGGCACGGCTGAGAAGTCCCGTCACCCCAAGCCCCGTCCGTTGTCGGCCGAGTTCGGATCCGGCGCGACCGGCTTTTTCGGAGAAGGTTGAGGGACAGACGGTGGCGGTGCCACGGGATTGTAGTTTTTCATCACTTCCGGAATCCACCGTTCAATATTCCTGATGCGATTCTCATCGGAAGGATGCGTGCTCAAGAATTCCGGAATGCCGGCGCCCGAACGGAAGCACAGCTTGCCGATCATGTTTCGAGGACAGCCGCTCATGCGTTCCCAAAAGGCGACCGCCTCATGGGGGTCGTATCCCGCTTCCGCCATGAGGCGCAGACCGATCTTGTCGGCTTCGGTTTCTTGCGCGCGATCGAACGGCAATGAGACCCCGACGCCATAGGCACTGAGCAGCCCGATCGCGGCTTGAGGGTTCAGCTTGCCGGCGGCTGCTCCCGCAAGGGCGCCCACTTGCGCCACCTGTTCGAGAATACCGCGGCTCATTCGCTCGACTCCGTGACGTTGAATCGCGTGCGTCACCTCGTGGCCCATCACGGTCGCCACGCCCGCCTCGTTCTCGGTCTTCTT
>VBON01000118.1 GCA_005877525.1 Nitrospirota bacterium | reverse complement strand
CAACAGTAGATTAAACAGGTCGGTCGTCGGTGTCAGAATCCCCGCGATAATCAGGTTGATGACAATCGCATATCGACGGTAATGCGACAGCTGCTCAGAGGTGATCATCCGTAATCGCGATAACAGGGTGATCGCAAGCGGCAACTCGAACGCCAACCCAAAGATCAGAAGAAATTTGACGTTGAAATCGACGTAAAAACCAACGCCCAATTGCGGCACAAGCGAGCGGTCTATGCCGAACTGCAGCATGAACTGCAGTGACAGAGGCACAACCACAAAGTTGGCGAACACCACGCCCAAAGCAAAGAACCCGAAAGCCACCATGAGGAAGGGGATGATCAACCGCTGCTCGCCGGGCAGGAGGGCAGGTTCCAGGAACTTCCAAATGTGGTAGAGGATCACGGGCATGGCCAGGACCAGGCCTCCCAATAGGGCGACCTTGATCGAAGCAAAGATCGCCTCCGTAGGCGCGTAGAAGATCAGATCCTGGGGATAGGGTTTTTTGAGCCACGCGATCATATGGTCGGCATACGGGAAGGTGACAAGGCACGCCGCAAGAAACGTCGCCCCGCTCCAATAGAGCCGGCGCTTTACCGAATAGATGTGCCGCTGGAGCGGCGTCCGTACAGGCTCTGCCTGCGCCATGTCACCCATACCCCGTCATTCCACCCATGACTATGAAAAGACTGGGTGCCCCGGACCACCGCTCACGGAGCACCTCTCCGCTTCTGACCTCTGAGCTTTACGATCGCCCCGCCGAGAGAGGTCGGTGCTGCTTGAACTGCCTCACAATTTCCGCCATCTTGTCTTTCGTCGAAAGTTTTTCAAATTGAATCTGTTTCTTCCGGATCTCCTCGTCGGGGGTCAAGATGTGCAGTTTGGTCAACTCCGTAAGCTGGTCTTCCAGCCGTTGATGAGTGTCCTCAAGTGCCCTGAACTCACTATGCTCCCTGCGTACGACTTCCAGGACGGCCGGGTCTTCACTCAGCATAATGTCCCCTCCTTTCTCCAGCATCATGATCACAGCATCCTCATGCGGATGCTCGTAGTATCCTCGGCGAAGGCTTTTGCGCTTGAAACCGAAACCCTCATACAACCCTTGTGCCGCGACGTTGGAGGCACGGACCTCGAGCAAAGCCGTCTGCGCCCCTTTCGCCGCCGCGATCGACAAGGTCTGCCGCACCAACTCCTTAGCGATCCCCCTCCGCCGCAGCTCCGGGCGAACCACCAAGTTCATCAGATGCAGTTCTTCAAACACGACCCAAAACATACTATAACCTACCAGAACCCCTTCGGACACTTCGTTCCACTCCTGATTCTCGGCTCTGGCCGCGAGATTCGTCGCGAATACGTTATCTCGCAATTCACCGAGAAACATCTTTCGCGTCCACGGTTCGGTAAACGAGCGCTGCTCGAGCGCGATCACCTCCTCAAGATCGCTTTCCTGCATCGGGATCACCTTCACTCTGACTTCCTGATTTACCGGCTGGCCTTCATAAGTCGCTCCAAGGGCGACTTCACCAGCCCTTTTTCCCAGTTCGTCTCGGCCTCAGCACGGCGAAGATACACCGGCACCACTTCTCTGTCTCGGCTCGTTCCTCCTGCCTTCGTGAGTTGCCCGAAAGCGAGTCGGGCCACCAGCGCCGCCATGGGAACGGCCTTACAGCCTTCATCCGTCACTCGCGCCCGGCCCTGAAATGCCACTTCGAGACGTTCACGATACCGGGCCACTCCGTCGCCGATCAGATGGATTTCACCGGTCGTTAGTGCCAACGCCTGCAGGGCGATTGCTTCCGGACTTACAACGGCCTCCGGGCACAGCTGCCGAAGCTCGGTGCCGGTGTATTGGTAGAGTCCCGCGTAGACCTCGCCTCGACCTGCATCAAGCAGGGCGCCGACCATCGCTTTGTGAAACCCATATCCTGCGGCCAGGGCTTCTAAGGTCGACACACCGATCAAGAGCGCCTGTGTCCCCAATATCATGCCTTTCGCAGTCGCAAGCCCGACCCGCACGCCGGTAAAAGAACCCGGCCCGACCGACACGGCGATCGCCTCAATTGCGCTGGGAGCGACACCTGCCTTCCGCAGAACTGAATCAATCATCGGCAAGAGCTTTCCGCCCCGACTTCCGGCTCCCGACCAGGCAGCCTCTGCCAAGACCTGTTGATTGTCCAAGAGAGCCACACTTTGCGATGCCGTGGCAGTCTCGATTCCAAGTATCCGCATTAATCATCCGTCTGCATGAAACGGTTTCCTGCCAGAAATGGTCTCAAGAAGGAAACCACCCCGGCGTGAGATGAGAGCCTGGGGAAACCGGCCAGAGGTTCATTTTCCGGAACGCCCCAGTCCTGAGGCGAGAGTGACGGATTGGAAACGATCTCACGATAGGTGAGCACCAGTTTTGCTCGGCCGTTGGCGTCCTCAGCTCGAACCAGGTAAGGGCGAACAATGGCAACAGTCTGTCCCTTCGCGTTCGCGGCCGTGGAACCGACGGGCCGATAATCTTGAAAGAGGACCGTGGCCAGCGTCTGTCCCGAGGAGTCTAAAAGCTCCTCGCGGACCAGTTCCAGCGTGCCCTGATCGAACCACAGACGGCGCGCCACTGCAACACCTTCTTCAGAGGGAATGACCTCCAACACGTACAGGCCCTCCGCCTCGCGAAGTCTTAGATGATCCGTGGGCAAGACTGTGGTTCCATTGAGATTCCCGAGAGTTGCCTGAAGCCCTAAAAGAATCGAGGGGCCTAATCCTTCCTGGCGATCCAGGTCGGCGACGCGTCCGGTCAAAAATTTCCCCTGCATGGGAATCTTTATCTGATAGCGGTCATTGATCAGGATGAGGTCGAAGATCGGAAGACCGATACGGGCGAAGGTCCGCAGCCGGACGAGATTCGGACGCTGATAGATCATGGCCGCTTCCATCCGCTGAGTGCCCTTGATATCCTTCCCGGTCGCTTCAATTGAAAATTGCGCCTTCAATGTTTGAATCGCCGCTCCCCGCTCCTGGAGACGGGCGACCAATTCTTCCGCGCTCAGAGCCGGAGGAGAGGGTGGAAGGCTTGGCGGGCGAGGAACGCGGGCGCACCCCGCTGAAAGAATAAACCATGCGGCCAGGCCAAGCACGGCCGACGCGCGGACCGCATTCGGAGTTCGCTTCATTTTAGCCAAGCACTGCATTTAACGCCTCTCCTACTTCGGCAACCCCGATCAGCTCTATGGACTCTATCGGCGGCAGTTTGCTGATGTTCCGTTCCGGCAAAAGGCACCGTTGAAACCCCATCTTGGCCGCCTCTTTCAGACGTGTCTCTGCCTGGCCGACCGCTCGGATTTCGCCGCCGAGGCCCACTTCCCCGAAGACGACCGTTGTCGGAGAGATCGGACGATTGCGGAAACTCGAGGTGACCGCAGAAACAATCCCCAGGTCCAGGGCCGGCTCCTCGATCCGCAACCCGCCAACGACATTAACATAGACGTCCTGTCCTGCCAGGTTCAGCCCCATGCGTTTCTCCATGACAGCGATCAGCAAGGCGATCCGGTTTCCTTCCACCCCATTCGCCATTCGCCGTGGGATGGCAAAGGTGGTCGGAGAAACGAGCGCTTGCAATTCGATCAGAATCGGGCGGGTACCTTCAAGACAGGCGACCACAACGGAGCCCGTGGCCTTCTGGGGACGTTCGGAGAGAAACCATGCGGAAGGATTGGTGACCTCGGTCAGTCCGGCATCGGTCATTTCGAAGACGCCGATCTCATTGGTGGA
>VBON01000131.1 GCA_005877525.1 Nitrospirota bacterium | reverse complement strand
TCTTCGGCAACATCCCTTTAATGGCCTTCTCGACCACCGCCGTGGGATTACGCTTCAGCAGGGCTTCGGCCGTGTCGGATTTCAATCCTCCAGGATAGCCGGAATGGCGGTAATAGATTTTCCGGCGAAGTTTATCCCCTGTGAGTCGGATCTTCTCTGCGTTAACGACCACAACATGATCGCCGGTATCGAGATGGGGCGTGAAGGTCGGCTTGTGTTTTCCTCGCAGCACGAGGGCCACGCGGGTCGCCATGCGTCCCAGGGTTTGGCCGTCGGCATCCACGAGATACCATTTGCGCACAATGTCGGATGGTTTGGCTGAATACGTTCGCGTCATGCTGGTAATCCTTTGGCTAAGCGACGCCGCCTAAGCCCTTCGTATCCAGGTTCTTCAACCAGGGATCGACGGTCTCGGGGGACTGACGTTCTAAAACATCGCGGGTGGCAAAGATGGGACTGTTGGTCCGTAACGCGAGGGCAATGGCGTCGCTTGGGCGGGAGTCCACGGTCACTTCCGATTGCTTGCCGGCAAGGAAAATGGATGCATAATACGTGTTGCTCTTCACATCGGTGACGACCACTTTAGCGACTTTCAATCCAAGGTGCTCAGTGATGTTCCGGAGAAGATCGTGGCTGAGCGGGCGGGGCGGAGCAATGCCTTCAAGAGCCATGCGGATCGCGGTGCCTTCCGCGGTGCCTACCCAGATGGGAAGCACGCTCGTCTTGGCTTCGTCCTGCAACAAGACCACCTGGCTTTCTGCGTTGGGGCTGGCATCGGTCCACACGCCCTGAACCGTCAGTTTGACCAAGGAACTGTCCATGGCATCCTTTGTCGTCGCACTCTCGCTCAAGGAAAAAAAGAAATCAACTATCCGATTGCTATCGGATTGTAGGCCGCCGCAGTCGAAGACTGCAAATCTGAAAGAGCGGATTGATCAGGCATCGTACTTCCCGAAATCTTCGGGTTTAAGATTTTCCAGCCACCGGTCCATCTCTTCGTCGCTATGCTTCTGGATAACGTCGTCGGTCACGAAGATCGGAGCCTTTGCTCGCAGAGCGAGGGCGATCGCATCGCTCGGCCGGGAATCGATGGAATATTCCGAGTCTTCGTAGAGAAGATGAATCTTGGCGTAATACGTGTTCTCTTTCAGATCGGTCACGACGACGCTGATGATCTTTGCATCCGCTGTATCCAAAACGGTCTTCATGAGGTCATGTGTCATCGGCCGTGGAGTCGCGACCCCTTCCATGGCAAAATTGATTGAGCTCGCTTCGGGTTTGCCAACCCAAATCGGAAGCATCTCCGAATTACCTTCGTCTCTCAGAATCACGATATACGCGTTAGTATAAGGGTCGAACATCAACCCCCGAACCTGCATTTGCGTGAGCATAGGAAACCTTTAAAAGTTACTGTTTACCTACCATCTTCATGACGAGATTGTCAATTACGAGTGGGCGTCAGGCAAGGTGGTGAATGGTCAAATCGTGCAGGTCTCGCGATTGTGCGGCGTAGGTCCCAGCGGCAGGAAGGAACGCCTACGCGGACGCCGGGCTACTGAGGTTGTTGTTCCGGCTTGGGCAGCTTCAGGAAGGAGAACATCTGTTCCTTTACGAGAGCGCGCCCGCTCTCATCCCCCAGATTCACCTGATACTCGTTGATGACCATCACCCGCATCTTGACCCATTCCCCCCAGCATGCGGCACAAATGTTGCCCTTGACCAGGGTTTCAAGTTTGCCAAGATATAAGGGCTCGGTGATTGGCTCTCCAAGATTGCCGCATCGAACGCACTGAACTTGTGCCATAGGAACCTCGCAAGAATTGTCCAGCGAGAAAATCTAACATACTCCTCGAAAGAAAGAAACTGGGCCTTGGGTGCAGGTGGGTGGGACGTCTGGGGTACACTGAGCTATCGAGGAGTCTACCTCGCGGGAACCTCCGAGTCGTCCCTGTATTTTGCTTCCCCAACGGTTCGGCGGAGAGCGCTAAAGACACCAGGTATAGCGCGTAAATTCGCCCATGCAGACGCCCAGGACGGCAACTGTCCCCCGGGATCTGTGTGCAGTACATAAGTCGCCAATGTCCGTCTTCCGTTATCTAACGGCGTAAATTCCCATGAGCCCACGTTGCGTTCAATTCGAATCATCGCGGGCTCTTTGGTCGGTCCGTCGTCATTGGCAGTTGTCCAGCGTGTGCCATAACGATTTGAGGCAGGTTCGCTTACGTCGTCGATCTTAATCGTGTAATCGCGCACTGAAATAAATGGAAGGTTTGGGTCGATCACCGAATAGAGATACGTTGTCGCCCCATGCACTTTGAGGATCTCAGATTTCTTGACGTATGGCATGAAAGCAGCGTAGCCATTGTAATCCCGAATCACATTCCAACAGGCCCGCGGCGGGGCGTCGATCTCGCCGACCCCTTTGAGTTCCTTTATTGGGGAACCAGGCACTTCTCGTTCGAGGACTTCCAGCCTATCGTCTTGATTCTTATACTTAGATTCCCATTCTGTGGAGCGGGCGGTCGCGGGGAAGAGCATGACGGCGAACAAAACAAGGGCGCATATGACGCGATATGGCTTTGCCTGGAGCATAAACACGCCCAACTCCCTGGATGTTCTCTGCTTACTCATTCGCGCAGTGGGGTCGTCCCGCCAATTGTCTTTCCCAATGAGGCGTGAGTTGTCGCGGCATAGTGAAGAGGCAGGATGAAAACCGTGCGAGCGGCATTTCCCTAAATATACACGAAAAGAAATGAAGATGACTGTTGCGGATCCGACTCGGACCTGCTTCGCGACAACCTTAACGGATTGGAGGCAGTACTACAGCCACAGCTTTCGAGCAGGCCTCAGGTATCTTAAGGCCTGCAGGGATCAGACAATCAGTTGTTTCGGTTGACCCAGCTGTGTAAGCACTTACGCGATGATAGTAGTTACACTTGCGCAACTGAGGTCGCTGCTCTCGTGGGTCGTAAAGATCATGTAGGATCGCTGCTCGGAGATCGCGGTCTAATTCAAAAGGCAACGGCTGCAAGCCGTCGATTGTTCTGTTAGAATGCGGACCTCGGGCCCGGGTGGCGGAATGGCAGACGCAGTGGACTCAAAATCCACCGAGAGCAATCTCATGCGGGTTCAACTCCCGCCCCGGGCACCAGACCGAACTTGCTCACCCGGAGCGCTCCTAACCTATGGAATCGGCGGCCGCTTTGAAGGTGTGCCGGATGCTGGCTGAAGCCACGGGCGCCGGGGTCCGTGGCTGCCTCGGTGCCCCTTGACAGAACTGGTTGGGTCGGCTATATTTTGGCCGATTTTCGGCGGCGGCGCTCATGCGTCGTCGGACATTCAACCTTTTATATATCGTGGGGAGGTGGGTCATATGAGGAGAGTCTTTACAATCGGTCTCTTTAGTATCTTCTCCATCATGATGGCCGGGACGGTGATGGCTCAAGAGCGGCAGGTCCTCCAGGAGGGTTATTCAGGGATCGGGACCGGCAAAATCGGAAGCGGTCCTGGCGGCGGTCTGGATAACGTCTGGATGCGCAACCTGCTTGCCAAGCCGGAAACCATCTACGGCCGGGTTTGGGGCATTGACCTTCCGAGCAAGAAGATTTATCTCCAGACCGGCGGCGATGCGCTCGTGACCGTGGAACTGAATGACAAGACAAATGTCGAATCCTTCAAACAGATTCATACGGGAGACGATGTCGAGATTCAGGCCTATCGGACAACCCGGGTTCTGGGAAGCGGCGCCTTCTCCTCCGAAGTGCCTGAAGGCAACCCCAAGGCTCTCGATGTGAGTGTGCTTCGCTCCACCGTCGCTCCGAGCAACGATCTCCCACAAGCGGGCTTCAACCCGGATACAGATCGGGGCATCGATGCGAAGTCCGCCTCCACGATGGGTGGTATCGGCGGGCAGTGCTTCCAGTGCTATGAGGGCGGGGCGGTGGATTA
>VBON01000130.1 GCA_005877525.1 Nitrospirota bacterium | reverse complement strand
ATCTGATGCGGGACTACGCGGCGTCCACGACGGCCGGCGACTTCACAAAGTCGAGCGAAGAGCAGAATGTTGAACGCGCCGTGAAAACGTTCGTGTCCGCGCATCTGTCCGGGGTCCAAGTCGTGGACCGATGGGAGAAGGACGAGAAGAGCGGCAAGGTCACGTATGCCTTGGCGAAGATGGACCTTGCCTCTTTCAAAGAATCCGTGAGCCAGATGAAAGACCTCAACGAAGCCGCTCGCGACTTTGTCCGAAAGAACGCCGAACGAGCCTTCGACCGGTTGCAACAGGAAGAGGATCGTCGCAATGCGAAATGATCGAGCACTGCTCGGGAGTCTGTTCCTGGCCGCACTCGTGGTGACGTCAGGCTGCGCGTCCACCAAAGTGACGCGGGTGGACACGGCATCGGTGACGGACCTGAGCGGGCGCTGGAATGATACTGACTCGCGCTTGGTAGCTGAAGCCATGATCAAGGAAGCGATCTCGCAACCGTGGTTAGACAGCTATACACGGGCGAAAGGCCATGCGCCCGTCGTGATCATAGGGACGATCGCCAATCGTAGCCTCGAACATATTAATGTCCAAACGTTCGTCAGCGACCTCGAACGCGAGCTGACGAACTCCCAACGGGTCACATTCGTAGCCGGCAGAGGCGAGCGCGAAGAGGTCCGCGAGGAACGGCGCGATCAGGCTGTCAATGCTCTGGAGTCCACACAGAAGTCCGCCGGGAAGGAGTTCGGCGCGGATTTTATGCTGCGCGGAACGATCAGTATGATCGAAGACGAGTTGGACGGGACGAAAGCCGTGTTTTATCAGGTCGATCTCGAAATGGTGGATCTGACAAATAACGTGAAAGCCTGGTTCGGGCAGAAGAAGATCAAAAAAGTCGTCGACCGCAAGCGCGTCGTTTTCTAGAAGCCACCCTGGTTTGTCTACGTATCCGGTATCATTCATTCCCCGCCGGTCCTGTCTTCTGCCCCTCGTTCTCGTCGCCCTCGCCGGGTTCTCGGGTTGTAGCTCCATGGCTGTTCTCTTTGCGCGTATCGATCATGATCTGGAAGCCGGGCGTCCCAATGAAGCGATCGCCACGCTCGAGGGAGGACAGTCGTCCTTCGGTAGACACAGCCAAGTTCTGTACTTGATGGATCTCGGAATGCTCCAACAAATAGCCGGACAGTATTCCGAGAGCAATCAGTCCTTGACGAGAGCCGAAGACCTGAGCGACGCCCTCTATACTCGTCGCATTACCTCCGAGGCCGAGGCTTTTCTTACTAACGATACGGCACTACCCTATGAGGGCGAGGATTTTGAAAAGGTCATGCTCAACATCCTCATGATGATTAATTATGCCGATCTGGGCATGCTGGACGATGCTCTCGTCGAAGCCCGCAAGGTCGACCACAAACTGTCCATCCTGAACGACCGGAATGGCGGTAAGACGAGTTACAGCAAAGATCCCCTGGCGCGGTATTTCAGCGGGATGCTGTATGAGGCGGCCGGGGATCTCAATAATGCATTGGTTGCCTATCGATTGGCATATGATGCCTTCCAACAGGCGCGCAAGCTCTATGGCACTCCCGTGCCTGACCTGCTGCGCGCCGATCTGTTACGGCTGTCGGAAGCCATGGGCCTGACGGATGAGCACCAGGAATACCGAACGGAATTCCCGGGCATCGTCTGGCGTCCGGTGGCTGAGACCAAGGATCTGGCCGAACTGATCTTCGTGGCAGGGGAGGGCCGGGCACCTATGAAGCGGGATATGTTTATCGATGTACCATTCAGCCGGCAGGCGCTGGCTGTTGTGCTGGCCACCAAAGGCGTCATCTATCCAAATTACAGCGATCATCGAGCCGCGCAAAGCGTCTTGTACGGACTCACCGGGCGTGTTATGCGAATCGCCGTCCCCAAGTTCATGCCGCGACCATCACGCGTATCACAATCCGAGGCGATCGTCAGCAACGGTGTCACTCGTCTCCATGCGCACCTCGTCTTAATGGAGGACGTCACGGCCACCGCCGTCAAGGACCTGGACGAGCGCATCGTGCGAACGACGGTGAAGGCCGTAGCACGGGCGGCGTGGAAGTTCGCTCTCGCCGAGGGCGTACGCGTGGGCGCCCAAAGCGCCGTCGGCAGACAGCGCGGAGGAGAACTCGTCGGGACGATTGCAGGTGTCCTGGCGCACATCGCCGCGGTGGGAACCGAGGAAGCGGATAAGCGGAGCTGGGCGACATTGCCGGATCGGATTCAAGTAGGACGCGTGGTGGTACCTCCTGGCACCTACGATATCGAACTTCGGTGGAGGGGGCGGGCCGGTGAAGAGGTGGCGAAGCAACCGCTGAGAAGGGTCGCCCTGAAAGCCGGCGAAAAGCGGTTCATCTCAACCCGGGAGATGCAATGAAGAAAAAGCGGACCGGCTCTTTTTCGCTGTACGAGCCTTCCCTCTTGTCGTGCCCGCCATTATCGAAACGGTGTCTGTCCCCAGTCATGCAGGTCCTTGGGATCTTCCTGCTCGCTGCCTGCGCGGGCTCGTCGAAAGCGCCCGACTGGGTGAATGGCCCCAAGGCCGCCGTGTACCCCGATGCTCAATACATGATCGGTGTCGGACAGGGGGACAGTCGGGCAGTCGCCGAGCAGCGCGCCTATGCCGCCGTCTCGCGCATCTTCAAAGCCGACATCACGAGCCAGTCACGCGATTGGGAAACCTATCTT
>VBON01000146.1:3840-5684 GCA_005877525.1 Nitrospirota bacterium | reverse complement strand
CCAGCAGGCGGATGGCACGACGAGTCGCAAATACGGCGGCACCGGTCTCGGCCTCTCAATCAGTCGCGAGATCGCGCGCTTGCTGGGCGGAGAGATTCAAGTCGAGAGCACGCCAGGCAAAGGCAGTAAATTCACCTTTTACCTTCCGCGGGTGTACATCCCGCCGGTTCCCGGCATCCGAGCCGTCCTGCCAACAGGCGAAGTGCACGTGTTCGCCGACGCCGATCCGGACGCCTCGCTGGAATCCTATGAGCTGCTGGCGACGAGAACCGTGGCGGTTCCTGACGACCGGGATGTCCTTGGGCCGGAAGATCGGGTGCTGCTGATCTTGGAGGATGATGTCGCTTTTGCACAGATCTTATTGGATCTCGCCCGGGAGAAGGGCTTCAGGGGACTCGTGGCGACTTCCGGAGAGGCGGGGCTTGGTCTCGCCCGGCGGTTTAAGCCGTCGGCGATCACCCTCGATCTTCAATTGCCGGATAACGATGGCTGGACGGTATTGGATCGATTGAAGCACGATCCGACGACCCGGCACATCCCCGTTCATATTATTTCTGTCGAGGAGGCGCGCCAGCGCGGACTCAAGCAGGGCGCCTTTGGCTATCTTAACAAGCCTGTCAGCCGAGAATGGCTGGAGAAGGCCTTCGATGATATGACGGCCTTCCTCGATCGCTCGGCGAAAAGTCTTCTGGTCGTGGAAGATGACGAGGCGCAACGCCAAAGCATCGTAGAATTAATCGGAAGCGGGGACGTACAGATCACCGCTGTCGGGACTGGCGAAGAGGCGCTGGCGGCATTACGGTCCGATAGTTATGACTGCCTGGTGCTCGACCTGCGCCTGCCTGACATGTCGGGGCTGGCATTGATCGAGAAGATCCATCAAGACCTCGGCCGACAGGATTTACCGATCATCGTGTATACCGGCAAGGAATTGACCAAGCAGGAACAGCACGCGTTGACCAAGTTGACGGAGGCCGTCATTATTAAGGATGTGAAGTCGCCCGAACGGCTGCTGGACGAGACCTCGTTGTTTCTGCACCGTCCGCCGACGAATCTGCCCTCAAACAAGCGCCAGATGTTGGAGCAAGTGCGACAGACCGATTCCGCTCTCTCCGGCAAGAGGGCGTTGATTATCGATGACGACATTCGTAACATCTTCGCGCTGACCAGCATCTTGGAACTGCACAACATGCAGGTGTTGTATGCGGAGAACGGCCAGGATGGGATCGCGAAATTACGGGAGAATTCCGACATCGACGTGGTCCTGATGGACATCATGATGCCCGACATGGATGGCTATGAAACGATGCGCATTATTCGCAAGAGCGGAGAGTTCGGGTCCCTTCCGATCATTGCGATTACTGCGAAAGCAATGAAAGTGGACGTGGACCGGGCCAAATGTATTGAAGCCGGCGCCTCGGATTATATTTCCAAGCCGGTTGACACGGAGCAATTGGTGTCGTTGCTGCGCGTGTGGCTCTATCAGTAGGGTGAAGGTGAATTGCATGCAGGCCGTGAACGACGCGTTGATCGAGGAGACGGAGTTGCGCCTGCTGCTCGAAGGCGTGCGCAACTGTTACGGTTTCGATTTCCGCGACTATGCCCCAGAGCCATTGAAACGCCGGATTTGGGAGCGCGTGCACGCAGAGGGGGCCCAGACCCTGTCGGGGTACCAGGAGAAAGTGTTGCATGAACCGACCTGCATGGAGCATCTCTTGCGCGCGCTTCGCGATAACGAGACCGGTCTTTTTGACGACCCCGGCTTTTGGCTGGCGTTTCGTAGAATGGTCGTTCCCCTACTCAGGACGTATCCGTCGATTCAGATCTGGGTGCCCGAATGTGCC
>VBON01000146.1:0-3656 GCA_005877525.1 Nitrospirota bacterium | reverse complement strand
GGGAGGAAGCAGAAGTTTTGCCGAATACTATCGGAGCGAACGGGACCGCGCGGTAGTGAGTGTCCCTCTCATGGATCGGATCGTGTTTGCGGAGCACAATCTGGCAACGGATGGGCCCTTCAACGAGTTTCAGTCCATTGTCTGTCGGCGTGCCTTGAGCTCGTATAACCAATGGCTCCAGGAGCATGTCCATGACCTGTTCATGGAAAGCCTCAGCCGATTCGGGGTGCTGGCATTGGGACCCGATGAATCGCCGATCGTGCGATCCAAACGGCCGTACGAGGAGCTGCCCGGAGTCGCGAACCTGTATCGAAAGGTAGAATAATGCCGCTCGTCGCGCAATCGGTGTCATCATGCCGAGAGACCGGGGCCTCTCTTGAAAATGTTCTCCTGGTGGATGATAGCCTCCAGAGCTTGCTGGCTCTGGAGGCGATCCTTGAAGGGCCTGACCGCAGGCTGATCAGGGCGACCTCGGGCGAAGAAGCGCTCAAACGCCTGTTGGAACAGCCGTTTGCCGTGATTCTCCTCGACGTTCAAATGACCGGCATAGACGGATACCAGACCGCGAAGCTTATCCGGGAACGGGAGAAGACTCGAGAGATCCCGATCATTTTCCTGACAGGCCACAACAGGGACGACGCGCAAATTGCCAAAGGCTATGCGTATGGAGCGGTGGACTACATCCTCAAGCCCGTCGTTCCGGAGACGCTGCGCTCCAAGGTCGCCATCTTCATCGAGCTCTCACGGCGGAGGGCGGCTCTGATGCAAAAGAATCTGGAGCTGCAGGTGGCCGAGAATACGCTTCGGGAGCGGACGCGCGAACTGGGGGAACGGGTGGAGGATTTGGCCCGGTCCAATGCGGAGCTGGAACGCTTTGCATACGTCGCTTCACATGACTTAAGAGAGCCGCTGCGGATGGTGACGAGTTATACTAAGCTCCTGGCCCGCCGCTATAAAGGCAAATTGGACAGTGATGCCGATGAATTCATCAACTTTGCCGTCGATGGGGCTGTTCGCATGGAACATCTTATCGAGGATCTGCTGCTCTATAGCCGCGTAGGAATGCGCGATCTATTTGTGAAGCCCGTGCAGTGCGAAGCTGTGCTGACTCGCGCCCTCGACAATCTCCAGAGGGCGATGCAGGAAAGCGGCGCACGCGTAACCCATGATCCGCTTCCGACTGTCAAGGGGGATGACACGCAACTCGTGCAGGTCTTCCAAAATCTGATCGGCAACGGGATCAAGTTCCGCGGAAAGATGACTCCATGCGTGCATGTCTCGGCCAAGGAAAAGACAGAGGCCTGGGTGTTTGCGATCCAAGATAACGGCATCGGCATCGATTCGCAATACGCGGACCGCATCTTCGTGATCTTCCAGCGTTTGCATAGTCACGAGGAATACCCGGGGAGCGGGATCGGCCTGGCGATCTGTAAGAAGGTCATTGAGAATCACGATGGCCGGATTTGGTTCGAGTCTCACCCCGGCAAGGGCACCACCTTTTATTTTACGATCCCTAAAATGGATCTCTCGGAATGATTCCGTTCATCCGGCCCTCACGCCTGCCAGTGAAGTAGCATCCGCACCGGTGCGAGTTAGAGTTTCAGCCTTCGTGGAAGCCACAGGAAGTTCGAGACCTCCAGGGCAGCCAAGGATTCTCATCAAAACTCCGGTCCGCGTCGTCGTCTTGGTCTTGTGCATGATATTTTTGATGTGTTCCTTCACGGTTTGTTCCGCAATACCCAGGCCAATTCCGATTTCCTTGTTGGTTTCGCCTTTCACGAGACGCCGGATGACACACATCTCGCGATCGGTCAGAGCGAACTGAAACTTGGCCTCGTCGATCTGATCGATGTGCCGACGGCCGACCTCTTCCATAATGACCAGAATGCTTGCCGAGGGCCCTTGAGTGGAGGGCATGCCGATTCCCCGTAACAGGATCGGCCGTGTGCGCGTGCCAATCACACGCCTGAGCTGAAACTCTTCCCAATCCTTGGCGTACCTTCGGACGCCCAGAAGCTCGATAACCTCGTGGCAGAAATTTGTAATGTCCGGTGGAAGGACCCCATATGCCATCTTCCCAGAAACTTCCTTATTGAGAAGGAGCCAGAGTTGGCGCGCACAGGGATCGCAGTAGATCAGTTGCATGGAGGCGGACATCAAGAGCAAGCCTGGTCCGGCACGCTTTTCGGCTATCGAATTCATGGGAGCGCTGGTGCCTCTTTGGGCCCTTCTTTCCTGTGTCACGCGTTCGGGCATCAGAACTTCCTTGATTACAGTTGAGCCTGATTTCATCAGAAACTATTGGGAAAAAAATCCTAGGGAGAGGACCTTATTCTTTTCAGCGATAAAGCGCAAACCCACCATAAGTAGGGGTATAGGCCGCGGGTGTATCAATAAATTCCGCATTCTCAGGGAAAGATTCCCTAAGCCTCTTCTAATCTTCAGCTAATACCGCTCTCATCTGGAGTGGTCATACATTAAGGCACGGCGACTTTTTATGGCATTCACAGAGAGGTGACATGGATATCTTAATTAGATGGAAGTGTCCGGAAGGACACGTTTCTGGCGTCCGATGTTCTCAGTGTCAGAATACCGACTACATAGAGCGATGGATGCCGCTGGACCTCCTGAAGACCCTGCCAACTGTGAATTGGATCATTATCGGTCGCCGCGCGAGCGATCCTTCACGCACCTAGCCAGTCATCCCAGGTGCACTTCGGGGGTGTCAGTATCGGCTTTGCCTTGTTTAATACTGTTGCGTGCACAAGACGCCAGCTTCTCATAATGCGCCTTGAGTTCCTGAATATCGCTGAGACTCAGCTCTTCCAGGTTTAAAAGCATATTATGAGCTCCTTCCCGGGTACGGATCAGCTCATTGAGCTTGAGTTGAATCGCGGCGCTGTCCCGGTTCTGGCTGTTTTGAATCAGAAACACCATAAGAAAAGTCACGATGGTTGTCGCCGTGTTGATGACCAGTTGCCAGGTGTCGCTGTAATGAAAGAACGGTCCCGACACCGCCCAAAGTACAATTGCGCCGACCGCGATAACGAAAGCCATAGGGTGTCCCAGGGAACATTCGGCTTGCTTGGCAAACTGATCAAAGAAGGACGCCGGACGTACAGTCGATCCATCTTGTGTCAGGATCCGCATGGATGTCTCCTTCTAGGGTGCTTCGGCAATATCACATCGTACTTAATCTAAGGATTAAACCTGCAGCGTGAAAATACCCCGGAATGGTGGCTTTCCCTTCCGAATCACCGATCTGTCATAATGCGCACCTGGCAGGGAAACCATTTCGACCTTATGGAAGGATAAGATCATGGCTGAAGTCACGACCCCCACTGGGTTGACATATGAGGATCTGGTGGAAGGAACAGGCGATGCAGCGAAGATGGGGGAGACGGTCAGTGTCCACTATACCGGCTGGCTGACGGACGGCAAGAAGTTCGATTCAAGCAAGGATCGAGGTCAACCGTTCCCTTTTCCGTTGGGTGCCGGACGCGTGATCAAGGGCTGGGATGAGGGAGTTCAGGGCATGAAAGTTGGAGGAAAACGGAAACTTACGATTCCGCCTCAGTTGGGCTATGGATCGCGAGGCGCCGCTGGCGTCATTCCGCCCAACGCGATCCTGGTCTTTGAGGTAGAGCTGCTGAAGA
>VBON01000145.1 GCA_005877525.1 Nitrospirota bacterium | reverse complement strand
ACACACTATTGCCTCTAATTTTCACCCTCTCCCCTGGAGGGAGAGGGTCAGGGTGAGGGGGAGTATTGCTGTCAGGTATCGTTCTGCATACTTCATCTGTTTCACCCCCACCCTCACCCTCCCCCCTCAAGGGGGAGGGAACTATATAATCGACTGATCACGCGACTGCGGCCATTGCGGCCCGCAGGTCCATCAAGCCTTCGTACAGCGCCTTGCCGACAATCGCCCCGATCAGCATTGCTCCTAGTGCGCGGATCTGACGAAGATCCTCGACTTTCGTGATGCCGCCCGACGCAATCAAGGGCACCGGACAGCCGGCCATCCGCCGCAGGCCTTCAAGGTTCGGCCCCGTAAGCATGCCATCATGGCTGATGTCGGTATAAATGACGGCATGAAGAGGCAGGCCTTTGAAGCGCGTGACAAATTCACTCGCCTCTTGGTCCATGATCTCAGTCCATCCGCGGATCGCGAGCTTGCCGTTCTTAGCGTCCACGCCCGCGATCATGCGGCCGGGAAACCGGGTACACGCGTCTTCCAGCAGTTTCAGATTTTCGAACATTGCGGTACCGAGCACCACCCGAGCAGCGCCGGCCGAAAAATAGTTTTCGATTGTTGGGAGATCGCGGATGCCGCCCCCCACCTGCACCGGAATTCTAACGGCCTTGAGGATCGCCTCGATACTGCGCTGGTTGCGCGGTTCTCCATCGACCGCGCCGTTCAGATCGACCACGTGCAGGAGTTGCGCCCCCTGCGATTCCCATTGCCGCGCGAGCCCGGGAGGATCGTTCGAATAGACTGTCTCATCCCCCATCTGACCCTGCCGCAGCCGCACGCACCGGCCGTCCTTCAGATCGATGGCGGGGATGACAATCACTGCCCCGCCGATTTGCCGCTCTCTGGCTGTTGCGAAGGCGTGCCGAGGGGAAACTTGCGCAGGACATGGTCTGCCGCAGATTCCGCGAGTTGCTCGGCCGTGAGATAGCGAGGTCCGCGTTCCAACAATCCAGAGAGGTCCTGGTTCGCCGGGCGCTGGTGCTCGTAGTACTGGCCGGTCCAGACAGGGATGCCGTCTCTGACCCTGATCAGCTCAACGACAAACCCCACTTCCGCGGCATCCTGCGGGCGATCCAATCCGATTTTGCTTCCGGCGCGCTCTTTGTAGACTCCAACTTTTCCCACGAGAACCGCCCCCGCCCCGAGCTTCTCTCCAATCGATTTGATTTGGGCCATCGTCAGAGGTGTGCCGGAAACGATGGGCATAGCATCCTGGACCATGTACGAAGGGATCACGCTGATCCCATCTCGGTTTTTCAATTTGCGATAGAAGATGTCGCGTACAGTGTCGGCGGCCGACACGGGCGGCGCCGGCGCCGCATAACCTCGTTCCTGACCGATGGAGGGAGGCTCCACGCTGAACGGCAGCACAGCGATCTGCACGATTTGATATTGATCGATCTTCGGATCGGTCTGAACTTCCGAAGTGGTTCCCCCGCATGCGGCAATCGCGATCATGAAGATCGGGACGAGAGGAATGGCGAGCGTGCGAGGCGTCATGATAGTCCCCCGAAGTTGCGAAGCATTTGAAGCCCTCCCGTCTGGCTCTTCTCAGGATGAAATTGGCAGGCGAAGATGTTGTCTCGCGCAACACTGGAGACAAACGGATCGCCGTAATCCGTCACGGTGCATACCACATCGTCATGAGCCGGCACCACATAATACGAATGAACGAAGTACATGTGGCAGGCATCCGAAAGACCCTCCAGAAGGCGGGATGGCTTCCGCACGCCTATCGCATTCCATCCCATATGCGGAATCTTCAACCCGGCCAGATGGTTTTCCGTTCTTTTAAACCGGACGACCCTGCCGGGAATCACGTTGAGGCCCTTATGGGATCCAAACTCTTCGCTCTCGGTAAACAGCAGTTGCAACCCGAGGCAGATGCCTAGGAAGGGTTTTCCCGACGCAATACTCTGCGTGATGGGGTCGATCAGATCGTAAGACTCCAGGTTCCGCATGCAGTCCCCGAAAGCGCCCACGCCGGGCAATACCACGTGGCTTGCATCTGCGATCACCTGACGTTTCCGGGTAATGACCGCCCGATGACCGACGGCTTCGAACGCCTTTTGCACCGACCGCAGGTTTCCCATGTCGTAATCAATAATCGCAATCATGAAACCACCTACAGGACCCAACGAATCATCACAAGCTTCCCTTCGTTGACAGCACACCGCTGACCCGCGGATCGAGCGAGACCGCCTGGTCCAAGGCCTTGGCGAGCGCCTTGAAGATCGACTCCAGAATGTGATGCGGGTTGCGTCCATAGGGCACATTGACGTGAAGATTCATTCCCGCATGGGTCGAGAGCGCTTGGAAAAAGTCCTCGAACAGATAGAGATCGAAGCCCTTGATCCGCCGGTGAGGAAGCTTCACGTTGTACACAAGATAGGGCCGTCCGCTTAGATCCACGGTCACCTGCGCCAGCGTCTCATCAAGAGGCACCCAGGCCGTTCCGAATCTCTTGACGCCTTCCTTCTTGCCCAACGCCTGCTTCAAAGCTTCCCCCAGAACGATCCCGATATCCTCTACGGTATGGTGATCGTCAATGTGGGTATCGCCCTTGGCGCGAATCGTGAGATCGAAGAACCCGTGCTTTGCGAGCAAGTCCAGCATGTGATCGAGAAAGGGAATGGTCGTGTGGATCCGCCGAGTGCCGGTCCCGTCTAAGGCCAAGGCGATCCTGATCTGGCTCTCGGTCGTGTTGCGCTCCACAATCGCCTGCCGTTGACCGCGCGTGTTCAACGGCCGCGATGCGCGCCGGGTTGTCGAGTTATTACCCCGGGAAGGGGCGCGTCCTACGGGAGAAGAGCTTGGCCCGGCAGGCTCGGGGCGGGCGGGTGCAACGACGCCTGGGGCGGGTGGGTGCAATGGTTTTTTCATCGTCTTCATTTCAGACGAACTTCCACGGATTGGGCGTGCGCGTCCAAGCCCTCCATATGAGCCAATCGGATCACGTGATCCTTGACCTTGTAGAGATCGTCCTTGGTATAGGAGACAATGTTGGATTTTCTGATATAGGCGTCCAGCGAGAGCGCGGAATGAAAGCGCGCTGCCCCGCCGGTAGGCAGAATGTGATTGGGGCCCGCCACATAGTCGGCAACGGCCGGAGGGGTATAGCGCCCGATAAAGACGGCCCCAACATGGCGTACCTTCTCGAGATATTTAAAAGGATTCTCCACTGACAAGCTGAGGTGCTCAGGCGCAATCACATCGGCCAGCGCGATGGCTTCGTCCAAACTCGCAACTACGAACGCCATCCCATTATGCTGGATGGAGCGTCCCGCGATCTTCTGCCGAGCGAGCGATTTCAACTGTTCCTGCACGCGCCGAACCACATCACGTGCCAACTCCGCCGAAGGCGTGACCAACCAGACCGAGGCGTTCTCATCATGCTCCGCTTCGCAGAGCAGATCGGCCGCGACATGATTCGGATTTGCGCCTCCATCGGCCAGCACCAACAATTCACTCGGCCCCGCGATCATGTCGATATCCACGAGGCCGTATACCAAACGTTTCGCCGTGCTGACAAAGACGTTGCCCGGGCCGATGATCTTATCGACGCGGGGAATCGTCTTGGTGCCGTAGGTCATAGCGCCAATA
>VBON01000114.1 GCA_005877525.1 Nitrospirota bacterium | reverse complement strand
AAGCCTCAGCTCTTCTCGGCCCAGCTTTCGTGACACTTTTGTCGCTTTTGTTGAACCTATTAGCGGTTCCTCTCCCGTTCCCGAACCCTCCACCTGCCTACTGCTCGGCTCGGGGCTGGTGGGTCTGATTCTATGGAGGAAGCGGACAGCCTAGCGCCTCGGGTTTCTTTCACCGTATCCTCAGCCATAGCAGCCCCTAAGCCATTCTGTTACCCTCCGCTTATGTGTCGTCGTATGTTTCTGATCCTGCTGGCCTTCCTCGCTTTACCTGGGTGCATCGGTGTCAGTGGCGATGTTTCTCCGCAAGGTGTCAATACGTCAGAAGTCGTTCTAGCTGTCCCGCTAGATCGTCCCTATACTTTCCGCCAGCCCGATCCTGATCAACGTCTGACAGCGCAGGGCGGCTTTCTGCGGGCGCAAGTTGTCAGCGTCCATGACGGCAATACCATCACAGTGCTAATTGACAACCGCCTAGAGAAGATCCGGCTTATCGGGATTGATGTACCGCAGTTAGATCAAGTCCCCTGGGGTGTGCAAGCGAGGGATGCTTTGCGCGGGCTAGTGGATGGCAAGACCGTTCGGTTGGAGACCGACATCACCATACGAGACCAATACAAGCAGCTCCTGACCTACATCTATGTCGGGGATCTATTCATCAATGCCGAAATGATTCGCCGCGGGCAAGCTGTCCTGTATACCGTGCCGCCGAATGTGGCGCATGTGGATGAGTACCGGGAGGCGCAGACGGAAGCGCGAGAGGCGGGCCGTGGAGTGTGGAACCCGGACAAGCCGTTAGAGGTACAGCCGGATTGCTTCAGGAAGCAGAAAAAGGGACGGGAATGTTAGGCGCTGAACCGCTGGGAGAAGCTAGGCTATGGGACAGGACTATACCGAGGAGATTGAAACTCGACTCGCCCAGGACATTCTGCTGTTAGATATAGAAAGCCGACTAGAAAGAGAAGCGATAGAGAGAAACAAAGCACATGGACCGCGCCAATCGCTGGACTGGCGCGGCGCTTCTGTTATACTCTCCGTTCTTTGAGAGTTAACCCATGTGGAATCAGAACTTCATGTTCAAACAGGATGGCGCGACGCCGCTGGAGCAGACCGAGAACGAGCTCTTCCAAGCCATCCAACCCACCCTCGACAGCACTGGTCTCAAGGGCGAGCGCTACATTTCGGTCTGGGTGCAGGGCGATGAGGAGCAGGGAAGGCCGATCCTATACACGAATGTGTATGCGCGGACGGCGATTCTAGATTCCGACCGGCAGGCGGGCTTGCTGCAGCCTTATCAGGGACGATCGCATCAGATCAGAAGCCTTCTCTCGCCCGGTCAAAAGTTATGGATCAAGGACTGGTTGATCAAGACGTCGCCGGAGGCATGGGAAGCCGCTGAGGACTCGTTGAAAATGATTTTCGAGGAGGATTGACGAGACTAAAAAGCAAAAGGCCGGTGGGGAAATACCCACCGGCCTTTTTGAGTGGATCAGAAAGAAACTAGGGCTTTGACGTGCTTTTCTCTTCCGTCGTGGTCGTCTTCTTGTGCTTCTTTTTCTTTTTGCCGTCCTTGTTCTCTGTCGTTGTTTCGGACTTGGTCTCAGTCTTCTTGCTGTCGGCCGAGGTGCTTGGAGCGGCCGCCGGAGCGTCCATCTTCTTGTCGTCCGCGAAGGTCGAACCGACAAAGGTCAGACCGATCATAACCGCAAACATTCCCGCGAGAATTGTCTTCATGTCAATAAGCCCCCTGTGTAGTTGATTGGAGATCACTATTTTACTTTCTCTTTCTCTTTCTCTTCTGTCTTGGTGGTCTTCTTGCTCTTCTTGCTCTTCTTGCCGTTCTTTTTCTCTGTCTTGGTTTCGGTCGTGGTCTCAGTCTTCTTGCTCTCGTCCTTCTTCATCTCTCCAGCTGGAGCACCGGCCGGAGCGTCCATCTTCTTCTCATCCGCCGCGAAGGTCGAACCGACAAAGGTCAGACCGATAATAACCGCAAACATTGCTGCGAGAATCGTCTTCATCTTGAATTCACCCCCTCACTTCTACGTTGTGTGTTGCGCATGACAGGATAATCTCTCTCAAGCAGATAGCAGGTCTCATGCCATGGAAGGCTCCCAGGCAGGCTTGTATAGGCCATTGATTTAATAGAGAATTAAAAGACTTTTAGTGGCAGGTGAACATACCCAGAGTTACGCCTGCCGGGTTTCAGGTAGCGTCTACCCGTAATGGGTGCACTGACTTTATTTGAAAAGGCTATGGCTGCCCACTATACTCCGCCTGGCGTTTGGCTGCTGGTCCACCAGACTGCTACGTTCTGCTGAAGCGCCGAGGATGGAAGTGTCACACAATCACCGTATCCCCGGATCCAAAACGCTCACGGTAGTGGCCTGTCTCCTAGCGTTCTGGGCTGGTGGCAAGGCAGCGGCTGTTCAGGAGGCTCTGGTCCCGGAGAGGTCAACGGCCTCCGCTGAAGTCTTGTATTCACCGGAGGACCGTCCAGCCGACCGCCTGGTCTCCCTCTATAACGGAGCCCAAAAGTCCATTTACCTCGCTATCTATGGATTGACCTATCCGCCCATCATCAAAGCCCTGGTGGCGGCGCACAAGCGCGGTGTGGATGTGCGCGTGATCACGGACCGGCAAAAATTGGAAGACACGAATCAGCGCACCGGTCTGGAGACGCTGCGTCTTGCGGGTATTCCGATTAAGGTCAATCGGCACGACGGTTTGATGCACATCAAGCAAGCGGTCATTGACGACCGGGTGAACACTTCCGGATCGATGAACCAGACATCCAGTGCCGCCCGCTATAACGACGAGCGATTGGATATTGTGCATGACGCTTCCAGCACGCAGCGAGCAAAAGACAAATTCCTGAAAATGTGGGCGGATCACGGCCGCTTCGAAGACTGGCGGTGAGACATGAGGTCATTGTCGTCGGCGCCGGAGGCGGCGGCGCGATTCTGGGACTGGTCCTCGCGCTGCAAGGCGTTCGCGTCTGCGTGGTCGAGCGGGAGCTGACTCTTCCTAATCCCTCCAGAGTCGAGACCATTCAGCCCAACGGACAGCAGATCCTGCATCGGCTTGGTCTCCTCGACGCATTGGGAGCCGAAGCCGTTCAGCCGGTCCGACGTTTTGATTTCATCCAAATCGGCGGCCCCCGTCTCTGCTCAGTCGACTATGGCATGTTGCCGCCACCATGGAATCAGGCGCTGGTAGCACAATCGAACAAGGTCCATCAGCTCATTTTGGCCCGCCTTTCGGCCCAGCCGACCGCAGAACTATTGCGCGGTATGGAATTCCAAGGACTGATCCAGCGGCACGGCTCCATCACCGGCGTGGTGGTACGCCATCGAGACCAGAAGGATGCCGTCGAAATCGAGGCGTCTCTGGTCGTCGGCGCGGATGGAGCGACGTCACTGGTACGCGAGGCCCTCGGTCTTCCTGCGAAGCTGCATCGCTACCGGCATGGCTATCTGATCGCGCAGTTGTCGCGGCCGTCCGGAACGGACGAGGCGCGGTACTATATCGGGCAAGGAGAACTTCTCGGCCTATTCCCATCTCCGGAGGACCGTCTCGTCGCTTTGTACATGATTGAGGCGAGCGGCGTGAACGACTTCAAGGCGCGCGGCCTCGATTCTTTTAAACAACGACTTGCGGCCATCGATCCCGCCATGCGCATTCCGCTTGAGAGCTTGACCGCCTGGGAGCAGGTAGGCTTTCTGCCCGCTTTCCGTGTGCGGGCCGAGCGCTGGGTGACAGATGGGGCGGTTGTGATCGG